>JAIYDP010000504.1 GCA_027487435.1 Verrucomicrobiaceae bacterium
AAAAGGCAACAAACCCGAAAATGTAAGAGTGTCCACCCCCAAGCGAGAAGCAACAGGATCGATGGTGATATTGTTGATTCGTATCCTCAGATACGCGCGGGGCATACTCGAAGGAAATCGGGGCAATGCAACCCTTAACGCGCTACTGTTCAAATACACAGCAGAGCTTGCATTAATGGCGGACGTTGCATTAAATCCGAGAGAATTTGAATGAAACGACACAAGCAAGTCACTGGGGGTTACTGGAGATGGAAAATTTCCATGAACAAGTATCTCGTAGCCGCCAGCAGCGCCAAAAACGGACATATTCGGCGAAATGCTTGTGAAGTTGTAGGCTACGACGTCAGACAATGGAATTATGAAACAATACGAAAGTCAACGACGTAGACAGGAAAGGGAGATGGAAGCCGGACTGGAAACGAACTCTTTGAAACCGAAAAAGTTATAAAAAATTGCTTCTGCATCGGCTGGAATAAATTGTCGTCAAGAATTCGGAGAGAAACATTCCGGGACGAGTTATCCGCGTGAGACCAGTACAGCACGGTTTGCAATGGCTCGAAGTCAATGGAGACTATTGCAGAACCAGACATTGTCGACAGAATAATTTCCATTTCTCCATCAGGAAGACCGAGCCGATCGATTGTGATGTTGACGACTTGCTCCACTTCCAACACTGTGACATTCGCCCCACGGACTGAAATAGAGTTGTTGGAGACACAGTTGAGCCACTTGACACAGAGATACCGCTCAACGTATATCCGTTCAAGGTCAGAGAGACTTGCATTAAACAGAATCAGCTCGTGTAATTCAGCCTGAAGTGCATCTGATGTAGACAATGTCTTACTGATGCCGAGGTAGAGTGGGCCGCGACTACCAGTGAAGTCAGTTGAGAATGGAATGCCATTCTGTGAGGAGCCATTCAAAAAGGAAGTGAATACACCGCTGACAGCGGTCATAGACCACATGAATACGCTCAAGTTTGAGGGCACCAAAGAGGGAGCATTCAGCACCGTCCCAATCCACGGATATACCAGTGAAAATCTGTCAAATCCTAAACCAATGCCGTATGAAGAATTTAGCTCATTTGAGCTGAAGAGCCATGACCTCGAGGACGGAATGCGATGCAGCTTCGACACACAGAACAACGAGAAGTTGCGAGAAACTGTTAAATCCGTGTAGGTTACGAGGGCGTCGTCTATTCCGTCGAACGTCACAGACCGATTCGTGTAGACTGGGAGTTGGTGCGATAGAGGAGCAACAAACGACGGACGATTGGTATCGTTTCCGTCCCACCTTGACCTCCACTGATAGACGTATGGTCGGGAATCGTAGCCAATCAGTGTGAAGGTGCTTGCGTCTGAAGCGTCCAACCAAAGCGCTGGCCTTGCTGAGGAATTAGAACCAAGTGCATGAGACGCGACTCGTCGTGCCAATCTGGTCTTGTAGCAGGCTGGCGACCGCCGACGACAATAGGAAGAGGACAAAGGTCGGCGTCATTTTTAGCACCAAACAGAACATCAACTTCTGTTAATTCGGTTAACATCTAATTTTTATCGAAAGCTGAGTTCGCGGTTCCTGAATGTTGAGAAGATTGTCCCATCGATCTTTTTCGACCTCGAAACAGAGGATTGCTGTGCTAGGGACGGGCTGGGTAAAACTTCCATGCGATCACACCTTTGTAACTCCTAGTCCTCTTTCAGCTTTATCAATCACATCGACCCAAGCAAGTATGAAGTCAGCGTGATTTCACCAAGGAACCATTTTCTCTTCACTCCTTTGCTTGCAAGTACTTGTGTTGGAACTTTGGAGTTTAGAAGCATCGTGGAACCCGTCCGGTACTTTTTCGTTTGTACATACTGATTGTCAGTGACATAACGTCCAGCCGCAACATGCACTACTACTACAGTGAAGCGTATCACATTGACCTCAGTGAGAAGAAAGTGTTCTGCAGATCTCTAGAGAAGTCATCGGAGAAGAGAGAATTCCAAGTTGAGTTCGATAAGCTTGTTGTTGGGGTCGGTTGTGTTCCGAACACGTTCGACATACCTGGTGTCTTGGAAAACACATTCTTTTTGAAGGAGCTGTCAGATTCGAGGAAAGTGAGGACAGAGATCATTCGATGTTTCGAAACTGCACGGGTCCCTTGTTTAACAGACCAAGAGCGATCTGAGTTACTGCATTTCGTCATTGTGGGAGGGTGCGGTCTTGTATTGTCTCTCTCATGATAAGGGGCCCTACTGGAGTTGAGTTTGCTGCAGAGCTTGGTAACATTGATTTGTGCACAGATTCATTCGAAAAGGCGATTTCGTCATGGATGAAATCCCTCGCTACTTTCCTAACCTAAGGAAAGAACTCGTTAGTGTCACTCTGATCGAGGCTGGCGACCATATTTTAAATTCTTTTGATGAGTGCCTCTTCCGCATTGCAGCAGTAATCTTGTAGGAAGCTTGTCGAAAGAGCTGTGCAGAAACTTCGAAACAGAGGGATTTCTGTTCATACTCATGCAAGGGTGAAGGTTCTATTTGTTCCCCAATGCCCTCTCATCTGGCAGAGAGTAGAACCTCATATGATTGAATTGCACGATGGACAGAGAGAAAGGTGCGTGCTGTCGTGGGTGGGTTCAAAGTGAACGGACAGGTTCGGGATTTGCGTGTGGTCAACAGGAGTATCGCCAAGAAAGATAACTCTATCACTGCCCTTTGAGGTGTTGAGTGCTGTTCCTCTGCTCGTCTCACGCAGCAGCGCACTCGCAACGACAGAATTGTTGTGGACTCTCTCCTCCAAGTCAAAGGATTTGCAAATGTCTACAGCTTTGGCGTAATGATTGGAGAGAGATGTTGCTTATTTGCAGGATTGTGCGCAGATTGAAGGAAATCCTCTGCCTGCCACAGCTCAAGTGGCCGAGCAGCAAGGCAAATACTTAGCAAAATCTTTGTATTTACTTCTCGTCTGGTCATCTTACCAAAAGCAATGCGATGGCTGGTGGGCAAGTAGCCAGACCGTGGGTGTATCGGCATCTGGTCCACGCCGGTAGTTGTGGTTGACGCGCTAAGGGCATGATGGCATACGTTGGCGGGTACAACGCGCTGTTCGACACCAAATTTGTGAAGCTGCATGGATTGATCAGCTGGTTGACCTGGCGTTCGGTCACGCCTATTTTTTCAATGTCGCTTACTCAGCAAGGTGTACCTGACGCGTCTTGGTAGCATCAAAAACAAGATTCAGGTGCCAATGGATTGGTTCAAGACCTTTCTGTTTGGGCGCGACATCACGCTATTTTAGCGCGGGTTGACGGTTCTTCGTACTTCAGAAAAAAGTGTACAATGCGGTTAAAACTACAATGTATCTCTACAAACACGGCTTGGATTTAGACAACGACGCGGCGTCTTGCCCAGCAATTCGACCAAACACCAGATTGTCGAGAAGACCATTTCCCGCCAAACGATTGTTTCCGTGAATGCCTCCAGTAACTTCGCCAGCTCCGTACAATCCAACAATAGGATTCCCACTCTTGTCAAGAACGTTAGCTTGTTTGTTAATCTTCAGGCCGCCCATTGTGTAATGAGAAGAAGGAGTCACGGCCATGACGTACAGCTCTTCGTCAGGAGAAAATGTTACTGGAAACACAGTCTTGCCAAACTGGTCAGTCCCAGCACGGGCGCTCTCAGCATATCGAAGTAATTCGCTACGCACAGAATCCTTGTCAAAGTGAAGCGCATCAGCCATCGCAGCTGAGTTTGGGAAAGTCGTGACAAAACCTTTCACAACATATATATCGGGAATCGGGAAGAGAGCTGCTGCTGCCTTGTTCATCACAAGCCACGCAAAAGTATTGCCATTTGGATCATCGCCATACTTCGCGCCGTGCTTGAAGATATGGGCTGTGACATGATCACGGTATCCAAGTTCGTTGACAAATCGATGGCCATTGGAGTCCAGTAACAGAGCACCAGATCCTCGAAAAGCCTCTGGAGCCAACCATTTTACAGGATTTGTCGGTTGCGAAGGATCGATGAATCCAGTTGGATGCACCTGGACTTTGTCTAGGTGCACCATCTGGGCTCCAACACTCTCAGCCAATGAAAGTCCATCCCCCGTGGCAAAGGGCCTATGGAATGAGTGCAGAAAAAATATGGCAAACCCATTGGTGGTTGGGAGATCATCAGGAAGATGAGGTGCATATTTATGGAGAAGGCCTCGATTCGCCGAGAATCCTCCTGTAGCCAGCACAACAGCCTTTGAAGTGATCGTGATGCGTGACGCCTCTTTCGAAGTAAAATTGGTTTGCTCGCAGAGAAGACCAGAGATGGATCCGTCCGAATTTTGGAGCAACTGCAAGGCTTTGGTGTTCGACAGAACCTTGATTGGGTTGCAGCTATCCGAAGTCGACGAGACATATGACGTTATTGCTTTGATGACTTCTGCACCCATGTTCATGAGCTTCTTTCCTTCTGGAGCTTTAATCCTGAAGGTATGAGATGGATCGGAATGGGATGTAACCGATGCGTGCGTGCAAACGAATGTCCCCCACATTGTGATAGCAACGACAAATCGAGTCCAAAGGATTCAAGGAAAAGAAGCCCATCTGAGGAATGCCTCGCAAGCTCTATTACCAACTCCGCATCCGCCACTCCTCCGCCAGAAGCCAACGTGTCCTCGGCGAAACTATCTGGAGTGTCTTGGATATGAAGTTCCTCTTGCGGTCTTGTAGAACATGCGTTGATCCCACTAGACGCTTTCGCTGAATTTCCTCCGAGACGAGATTCTTTGTCGACAATGACGACATGAGCACCTTTGCGCTGAGCTTCCACCGCAGCTGCGAGACCCGCCAGACCTGAGCCCACCACAACAACATCACAATTGATTTCTGACATCGAGAATGCAAGAGGTGGTTTGGTACTTTCCTTTCTCGATAGATACCAAATGCAGACTGCCAGGAATGCAACCAGCAGAGCTGAACTCCTGAACGAAGCGAACATCCTTCGCTTCGATTCTACATAAATTGTGATTCTTCGCTTTTACGCGATGTCAAGAATACATTTTTCCCGAAACCTTGGGAAATCCAGATGGGAATCCAAAGGGTTGTCACTTATTGTAAACAGCGACAGAAGCGGGAGATGTGACACGGGAACTGGAACCACTGTTATTTTGTTCTTGCTTAATTTCAAAGCCTCCAGCGAGCTGCACCGCGGTAGAGCCTCAGGAATTTCTGTAAGCCGATTGCTGGACAAGTCAAGCTCCCTCAAAGATTGCAGTCTTTGAATGGCTGGCGAGATGAAAGATATCAAATTTTGTTGCAGAAACAGCATTTGAAGTGCCCG
Organism: Verrucomicrobiaceae bacterium; assembly: GCA_027487435.1. Classification (GTDB taxonomy): domain Bacteria; phylum Verrucomicrobiota; class Verrucomicrobiia; order Verrucomicrobiales; family Akkermansiaceae; genus UBA956. Next base: position 5,322 of record JAIYDP010000504.1, read on the forward strand.
AAGTTCTCCAATGGCTGATGGGATTTCTCGCAATCGATTGATAGAAACATCGAGGCGAGTGACCCTTCTCAAAGTTGTTGGTAATGACCAGAACGACATATCGTTTTGAGCGAGGTCTAGCCATAGGAGGGCGTGTAATGAGGCAAACGAAGGAGGGACACTGGCAAGCCTATTCCCGTTCAGGCGCAAAGTTTGCATCCCTGTTAGCTTCCCAATTGTCGATGGAAGGTCAACGAGAGCGCAGTTCATCATTAGTAATGTAGTCAGCCGGGTTAGCAAGTCGATTTGAGGGGAGATGTTCAGCAAGCTCGGGTTTTGACTGACGTCCAAGCTCACCAGCGTAATGAGTTTGAAAATACTTGAAGGGATCGCTGGGATATTGTTGTAGCTCAAGTCGAGAGAGTTTGCCCTCGCCAACGACCCGAAATCAAAGCAAATCTCGAAAATCTTGTTCTTGGAAAGGTTGATGTTTGTCAGCGAGCTTAACAAGCCGTACTGCCCATCTAATTCTATTATCTTGTTTTCGCGGAGACTGATGCATGTCAAGCGATGAAGATTCTCTATCGCAACAGGGAAATGGTCGAACGAATTCGAAGTCAAATCGAGGTCTTCCAAACGTAAAAGCCTCGAACAATCTCGAGGCAAGTCTGTCAGCTTGTTATGTGAGAGATCGAGAGTGCGGAGAGAAGTCCGTAAGACAGCGATACGGGGGGTGAGCTCCGAAAGTTTGTTGTCGGAGAGGATGAGAGACTGGAGATAATATCTTTGGAACACGTCGAGAGGCACTTCGGACAGCTCGAATGAGCTTAAGTCAAGGCAGTTGCTTTCATAGGACTGCATGGTTACGACAAATTATCAGGTGCCACCTCCTGCACGATGCGATTGTATCTCTTAAGGGCCGCCACTGAAATGTCTTTGAGGAGCTGCAAAAGTACAGCAAGAGGGGTGTCCTTCAAATGTCAGGAATGTGACATGACCGCTTACGTTGAACGAAAACTCGTCGAGTGGCTTGAATGCACGATGAAAATTGGACGGCAGGCGTTCAATCGGGTTGTCAGATATGTCCAGATCCACTAAGTTATCGCAATATCCGAGCTCTTCGACCATCTCATAGATCTAGCACACCTCAGAATTAACCGTTCGGACGGAACCTGATTGGAAGACACGTCGAGATGACGCAGACTGACAAGGTCGCCAACGCAGGAGTGGAGATCTTCCAGTTGATTGTGATCAATAAAGAAGTCCTCAAGGAACAAAAGGGTTGCGATTGATTCTGGGATAAATTTGATTTGGTTGTAAGAGAGAACAAGCAGTCGAAGCTCAATCATACTCCTGTGAACCTTGAATTCGGGGATACCTATTCACGTCAATATTTCTTGCAACAGATCACTGTTGTTTGACACGTCAATCGACAAAACGCCGTTGCCACGATGATCAAGGTACGGGAAAGCGTCAAGCCCTTTACGCTGTAATGCGAGGCGCTTCGTTTCGGGAAGGTTTTGAAGACAATCAAGGTACTCCCTCAGAGCGTCGAGACCTTGAGCCAGAAGAGATTTTGGGAGGAAATGGGACTCATGTGCCACACTGATGTCAGTAAGGTTGGATAACTTGTTCGTCCAGTCAGCCGTCGAGTAAGCCATCGAACCGTCGATTGAGATTGACCGAAGCTGAGCCAAAGAAAGTACGGGAGGAGGGAAAACATTGTTGGTAAATTGATTTTTCTACATGGTGAGAAAAGACGCGTGAAAACGACAGTCAGGTTCAATTCCAGAAGAGAGGTCAAGTTCTGGAAGGTTGGAGGCAAGGTGAGGAGGAAATTATAGTGAATGTGAAGCTTCTCCAGTAAAACAAAATTTCCTGTTGAGTGTTACAATTTGCCACTTTGTCGTGGACCTATCATGAACGAGACCTCTTCGAGAATGTTGTTGTTGAGAAGGAGGATTTTCAATTTTCGAAGCAAAAAAACAGCGTCTGCAATTGCCCTAAAGCGATTGTAGGACAGGTTGAGAATTTTTAAAGACGTGAGCTGTGCAAATTCATAGGGTAAATCAGAAAGCCTGCGTCTTCAGTCTGCGTCCATAGACAACTGACTGATTGGACATGAGATTCAAGTCTGTGATGTGCTCGAGGTCTTTGATGGAAGGAGGAAGGATATTGATTCCGTTTTCATGCATGTCAAACACTTCAAGGTGTTTGATGAGATGGAAAAATGAGTACACCTGGACATGAGTAAATCTTATTTGAGCCTCACAGTGGAGAAACGATTGCAAGACACTCGCAGTGACCGGATCTGAGGAAAGTGCGAAATGGTCTTAGGGAAAGTGTCCAAAAGGTTGTTGCTAAAATCCACGTCCTCAACTTCGTCCAAATACAGGCTTGTTGGCACGAGCTGAATGAGGTTGCCCTTGTAGTTGAGATTCCGCAGTTTCTTCAGAGACCCCGTAGATAACGGCACGAGAGTCAATTTGTTGTCGGACATGTCGAGAAGCGTGAGGGACGTTGCTCTGTCGAAGGCATCAGGAAATTCGCCCTTGAGAGTGAGAATAATAAACGTGGCACCAACAATCAAGTTTCGTGACATGTTCAGATATGTCAGCGAAGTCGCTCCAAACATAGCCTCCGGAACCTCCGTGAGTCGATTCTGTTGTACCTCAAATCGACAAAGCTGGACGAGACTTGAGAAGCTGAGCTGGATATGTAAGTTTTGAGAATATGCAGAAGTGACTGGAATCAATTCAATCCTGTTGGAGCTCACATCGAGCCACGTCAATTTTGATAGATTACCAATTCGTTCTGCAAGATTGGGGAAAAAATTCCCACCTGTTCGTTTTCAAAAGAAAAAAATCTTGCATACTCATTCTCAGGTCAGTGAGATTGGTGAGAGCGTCCAACTTCGATGACACTGTCGACACTTGGTTGTCGGACATGTTAAGAGCTCTCAAGGCTTGCATGCTCCCAATACAGTCAGGGACCTCTCGAATGCCGTTCTTTTCCAGAAGCAGCGAGGTCAACTCCTTAAACTCAAATCTGACAGGGTCTGCTACCCTTAACTTTTCTTCCAACGACTCTTGCACCATTAGGAGTAACTTGCTTTGAAGTTAGGAGGCAAAAAGTTTCAAACTCGCGGCGATATGCTCGGCTTGGCCACTCCGCGAGTTCACTCGGAAACTCCAACACATCGCAATCCGTGAAATCACATCTGGCAGGTGAGATTTTGAGCTCAACGACGAACTACATTCCGGATTCCTTGCCGTCCTCTAGTCGGTACATGTAATACACAACGTCTGCAATGTCAGGAGGACTCGAGACGAAAACCCAAAGGATGAGGATCCTGCATTGTGAAGGTGGGAACTTCAGGGAAGTAGTTGTCGTGCAACGTCAAAAGCCGCAAATCCTTGAAACCAAGCATTTGCTTGAATGGAAACCTGAAGAGTCGATTTGAATGTAGACGAAGCTCAATCAAGCGAGAGAGGAAGACTCAAGCGGGTCAAAGTGCGATGGAAAATCAAACAAATCTTGTCCGAGACGATATGAATCTTGTTGTTGTTCAGATGCAAATGTTCCAAATTCGTCATTAGACCGATCTGACGCTGTCATTGCGAATTTCAAGAACCTACTGCGGGTGGCACTGTTCGGATAGAGTTAAAGCTTACATCAAACACTGTAAGCATGTCTCTGCAAGTCAGAGCAAAGTACGAAGGGAAAAGAGTGTATTCTTTGCGACTGACTTCGAGCCTCGCCGTAATGAAGCTCTCGTACAGCGACGCGATAAAAGTCTTCAACGTCTTCATGTTACCACTGCTCTCAATGAAAGGGTAAGCCATCTTATTTTTCTTGACAAGAACAGCCTCCAGCAAAGAAAGAGATCCAAAGGAAGCTGGTAAGATCTCAAGTTCGTTGGATGTCAAGTCGACTGACCTCAGGAACTGCAACTCGTGTATTCTTTCCGTGACCTTCGATATATGGTTATAGGACACGTCGAGATACTGGAGCATCTTCAGGAAACAGATCGCCGACGACAGCTTGACGAGTTCATTCTTGCGGAGAGACAGGAACAACAAATTCTTGGCATAGCAAATCTCAGATGGGAACTTGTTCAATTCGAGGTTCTCTAAATACATTTCGCTATTCCCAGCAGCATCCAGGATCTTCTTAACGTACTGAACAATAGATTTTGTCCCTTTGAAGACCACTGCTTTCGGTGGCTCCCACGTCGCGCCGATGACGTTTTCCAAGCCTTTGTCCTTCAAAACAGCAAGCTTACCTACGCTTACGCGGAGGATATGGAGGTTTCTATTGCGAAGGAGAGGGTCGGGGAAAACAGAGAGCGGATTGCAAAGCAGATAGACCTCTTCGACAGCATCAAGACCTTGGACCGACATCGGCAACGATGTGAGTCTATTGTTGGACAGCCTCATCACCCTGAGATTTTTAAGACCTTGTATAAAAGGGCCAGTCACACGGAGCAGCCGACGACCTCCAATGTTCTGAGGGAGCGAAACGAGCCGATTAAAAGATAAATCGAGGTTCTGCAGGGCAGTTAAGTTCCAAAACGAAGCCGGGAGCAGCTTGAGGTGATTATGATGAACCGACAAGCTTGCCAAACCCTCAAGTTCGCCGATTTCATCAGGAAGTAGAGCCAATGAATTCTTCGACGCTTCAAGAAATTGCAGTTTCTTAATCGAACACAGCGTGTCTGGTAAGCGCTCGAGCTGGTTCTCAGAGACTTCCAGATTGTGCAACAGCTTCATCACTCCGAACGAATCGGGGAGCGTCCTGATTGAGTTCTTCGTCAACCGAAGGTTGGTTATAGCTGTGTACTTCACGAGAGGGTCAGGAAAACGCTGCAGCTTCCAATTTCGAAGGTCGATGGAAAAGAAACGGACAGACGTTTGCACAGCCCAAAGATATTCCTGAACAAGGGACTTGCCGTTGTCGTAAACCTCTGCGGGTGGTGATTGTAAGTACTTGGATTGGAGTGACAAGTCCCAGCCGTTCAGAGCCTCAGCGATGCCAATGTCTATCTCTTCGATCGGATTGCCCATCAGTGAAAGCTTCTTGAGGGACTTCAGATGAGCAAACTCGACAGGAATGTCTCTCATCCTATTGTTATCCATGTTTAAACTTGTCAAGCTCGTCATCTTGGTGATTTCAGGAGGAACCCGATCGATTCGATTTCCCTTCAGAGACAAGCTCTGCAGACGTATGCAACCACACACTGAGGTAGGGAAATCTATGAACAAGTTGAAGTCAAGAACCAATGAGAGCAAGTTGTACATCCTTCGGAAGGAGTGCGGAAGATCAGACAACTCATTCCTTGCAATCGAGAGGTGCGCTAGGTCAACAATGCTGTTAGCTTCATCCGCAAATTCTCGCAGCTTGTTTCCATCGCAAGAGATCTCGACGAGGCCCTTCATTCGGATCAAGAAGGCAGCATCTTCAATCCGATTTTCATTGAGGTTGATCACAGTTAGGTTGCTTAGCATATCCAACTTTAACCCGATGTCACTTATATTATTTCCTTTCAAAGATAATTCTTTGATACTGTCACAAAACCCGGAAATAACTTTGTCCTGGAAGATATCGGAGGGAATGTCCTCCAACTTGAAATCCTCCAACAAAAGAGTTTTCAATTTTTTTGCCTTAACAAATGATTGCAAAAATTCAATGCTGCGCAGAGATCCCATGCCAATTACTTGGGGGGGGGGGTACACAATGACTTTGAAATCGACAGTCAAGTCGACAAGATGTGTCAAGTTCCCAAATTGGTAGGGTAAGTACGGGATCGGATTCCCTTTCAAGTGAAGCGCTCTAAGGGATTGGATAGACCCGATGGACTCAGGCAATTGCTCCAACGAGTTGCTCCTCAAATCAAGATGAGTAAGAGCAGACAGACAACCCAGCTCCTTCGGAAGTTGCCGGAGCGAATTCTCGCACACACACAGCGTTTGCAACTTCGCCCACTTAACCAACAAAGCCTTCTCAAGCGCAACTACCTCGTCCTCAGACACGGCACTTTCGTCCAGTAACTTCTGAATGTCGCGTGATATGGACAACGACACTTTCTCAGCAAGAGCTTTGCTATATTTTGGGATCAAAAGCTCCAATTGGCATGATAGAACTTCGAGTTTTTGCAAGTTTGTCAAGAAGAAGAACTCCATGGGGACGACGCAGAGCTTCATATCCCGAATCGAAAGCGAGTGCATTGTTGGGGCAGAGAAGTAAGCAGACAGGAAGCGGATAGCATGAGGAATTTGTCTGGCAACCTCGGGGGGTGGAAATACAAGAGTATCCACGCTGATAACGAGTTGAGTAAGAGAAGAAAGCGTTGCAACTCCGGATGCGAGAGAGTGGCCACAGGTGATGTCTAAAAGAACCAGCTTTTCCAAATTCACCATGGTTTCGATTTGAGGAACAATTTCGGATCGAAAAGGGTTCCTGTTGAGTTGGAGCTCTTTCAAATTGGAGAGGTTTGCCAACTCCGATCCTAGAGTAGAGAAATTGTTGGAAGACAAGTCAAGAACTTCAAGATTTTGAAGCGATGACAGGCACGGGATGGTGAATATGGAGTTAGAAGACAAATTGAGATATTTAAGCTCACGAAGGGCTGTGACGCAAAGTGGGAAGTCATATATATTATTAGACGCTATGTCCAAGTACTTCAGAATAGCGTATTCAGCAAAATACGATGGGAGAGTCCGAAGCGAGTTGACGCTAAGGTCGATTTCGGTCAGCTTCTGAAGAATGGATGGGAAAAACTCAACTGTCTGGAGTTGATTCGATTTGAAGTAAATGCGAGAGAGAGTAGGAGGGAGCTCTTTCAACACGTCACATGAGGAAGCTCCGAAGTCATTCAGGTCCAAAGCAGCTGAAGAAATGCTATCAAAACAGCTCCGCATGTAGCTCATGATGGAATCGGAACCCTGAAGAACAACCTCGCGAGGAGGTATTCTCGCACATGATGGAATAAATATATCAGCCAGCTCGCGGAGGCTTCCAATAGAAACTGGCAGAGATTCGAAAGCTGAGTTGCCCCTTAAATCGAGAGACTCCAGATGTACACAATGCTCTATTTCGGAAGGAATGTGGACAATGTTATTGTGAGAAGCGTCCATTTCTCGCAATCGAGAACAGCTCTTAAAGAAACGACCAGGTATGTCGAGCACGGCATTGCGACTGATGTCCAACCTTGTGATTGACGTAACATAACAGATTTCTTGCGGGAAAATAGAGAGGCACAAGTCGGACAGCGTTACGTTCATCGAGATTCGGCCCTCTTGCATATCTCTCTCCAGCTCAAGCATGACAGGTAATCCCCTGCCTGTAATATCCTTCGATGGATGCTCCAGAGTAAGGTCACAAAGGAGCGTTCTTAGCTTGAAGCAGCTTCCTATAGCTGGATCAATCTCACGTAGAGGATTGCCAAGGAAATTGAGATACTCTACGCTACGTAGCCCATCTATAACATGAGAAACAGTTTCAAGCTTGCAGTCTGCAACCGACATCCATCGAAGTTCGTTGAGGTAAAGAATAGTCGACGGCAACGATTTCAGTGGGTTCTTGTCAAGACAGAGAGTTCTCATTGACGTGCTTGCCATATTGAGTGATGGTATGTCTTGGATTGCGTTAGCAGAAATGTCCAGATGCATAAGAAACTGAAATGAACTGAGAGCTTTCGGGAGCTGCTCGATACAATTGTGTGCAACGTCCAGCTCTTTCAAATTGCGAAGAACTGAGATCCAATCTGACATTTGGCCAATCCGATTCGAACGGAGAGAAAGCTTCTTGAGGCAGGTGGCGACTTTGATTGCCTCCGGGAGCTCAGGAATGTTGTTGTTGTCGAGAACGACCTCTTCAATAGACGGGAGAGCAAAAGCAAGAGTAGGAAAGTCGTAAAAGTAGTTGTTGCTGAAGTTGAGAGACCTCAGCTGGGCAAGCGAGGTAATCTTGTTGTTGAGCGCGCCTATTTCGTTGTTGGAGAGGTCAAGAGCGGTGAGAGAAGTCAGGTCGCATATTTCTGAAGGCAATTGCGTCAGAATTCTGTAACTGGAGTTGAGAGAGCCAGAAAATCTTGAGAAGTAGAGAATGGACAAGTAATTAAGAGTCGCAGACTCGCCTTGGCGAGTGACATCTCTCGTGGGGCTGATGATGGCACCCCAATCAGCTTTAAGCTTCTGCAGTGATTCAATGCCTCCTACCTCGACTGGAAGGGATGTGAGAAGATTTCCACACACGCTCAGTGATTGCAGCTTCGAAAGATGTACGATCAGCGGTGAGAGGATTTCGAGATTGTTGTTGTCGAGGGAAAGAGAAGTCAAGTTGGTGAAAGTCCAAAAGAATTCTTCTTGCAACTGGCGTACTTTATGTCCTGTGAAGGAAAGACTTGTGGCAGAGGAGAAATCAAACATTCCGGGGGGGAACGTGAGCAAGTCCCACTGACGCAGAGAGATGGTGGACAAGTTATAGTTATCGGAGACTTGCGACAGATAGTTCAGCACTTGGCGTTGGCCTGATTTAAGGACGACAGGCTCAGGCTCTTCGATGATGTCAGCGTCGTACGTGAAGTCGACGAGGGTCTTTTTGACTCGTCCCAGCTCGTGAGGAAGCTGCTTCAAACGTGGATTGTTTTCAAGCGCAAGCAGGGCCAGGTTTGAAAGGTTACCCAACGAGCGTGGCAGCGATGTGAGCTGATTGCCGTTCAGAAAGAGCTTAACCAGAGTAACAATTGATCCGATATGTTCTGATATGGACGAGATACTGTTGCGTGAGAGCTTGAGCGTGACAAGTTCAGTCAGATGCTGAATGGCGTCCGGCACGCATTGGATTTGGTTGTCCGATACGTTGACATCTTTCACCACGAAAAGCTCAAACAGCCCTCGAGGAATTTCGCTTAAATTTGATTTCACTGCCGTGAACCCTTGGCTTCGCTTGGCATACTCAAGTTTTGCGACGATTTGGGCCATGACAAAACTTTGTTAGAGTTGGTCTTTTACTCTGACGCCGCCTCTGGTGCAACTTTGAGGCCCTCTGTGCTGTTTGCTGACACTCCGCCCCATTCCCATTCCCATTCACTCACGCTTCCTTTATGCTTCCCTTTGCTTAAAGGAAGTACCACATATTGAACAATACTCTCGATCTCAGACAGGACCCAATTCCTGATCTGGCAGTTCCTCCCCTCATGATTGAAGGACCATCTGACCATGTTGGAAGCAACCGTGGCTTGAGACGCTTACAGCGCCCCCCCCTATCCTCCGTCCAGTAAGTCCACACACCTTTCCTTCGAAATCACCGACAAGCTTACCTCTACTTGGGGTGCGCAAAGATGTCATATTGAAAGCACCACCATGGTAATTCTTCGATGTTACCGGCTGCGCCATCCCCCTGCAGCAAAACTGAGATAGGCCATTCAACTGCGTTGTTCTCGCTTTTTACGCTCCCATCCAGGGCTACTCAGCGAGAACCTTTTGAATCACATTAGCATTTTACAGGGCAGGCCACGACGACCTTGCAGAACCTCACTCAAGCCTGCCGTGTCCATACAAACTGTGCTTTGCTCTCTTTCATGTCTGTTGAAGCCAGAAAGGTCACCACGTGCTTGGTCTTCGGGATCCTCTTGCGTACCTTTGGAGCATTTTTCCTCTTGAAACCCTTTCGCCCCCCCTTTCCTTTCGAGAGTGCCAATTCTTTTGTTAATTTAATTTTAAACGAATGCTGCAAGAGGTATTAAACGCGGCGATACGAGCTTGTGAGAAGTTTAATCGCTGTGGAAGAGAAGGTACGCATGCTGAGCAGATATCTCTGACCGCGAGGTGTAACGGAAAAGCAGTTTCTTCACTGTATGCAAGAGCTATCATTGCCAATCTCGTCACACATCGAGAAACTTATCTGTGAACACTTAGTGAAAGGAGACAACCTTATAGATCTCATGTAGTTAAATATAACGTTTGCTCACGCCCCAGAACGCACTTGCAATCTCTGCGAAAAGACGACAAATTCTCTGACCTTTTGTCGCCTCTGACGTCATTGCTATCCCCAGAGAGTTTGATCCGAGTTTCGCTATCCTGTATTCGCAAAACTCTTGTGCACTAGGCCACCAGCGAATATCTGACATGTCAGATCCATGGGGACTGCAGTTCTGACTTGGCCGTCTCAGCGTCGCTCTGCTGTTTCCCGCTGATGGCTTAGGCTTAGCTCCCTCTCAGAGCTTAGACCCCAAGTTCTCTCTTTGGACTTCGCGGCGACGACTGCCGTGATCCGCCAATGTTTATCGTCGAGGACAACCAACTCCTCAAGAACTCCTCCACTCCGTTGTCAGCTCCCGTCCAGCTGACTCGCGCAGCGAAGCCTTCCTCCATGGCATCCTTTCTCGCCGATGTCAAGAACGAGTCTCTTACACCATCCCCATCGTCTCGCCCTCAAACCACTGTTTCGGTCAATGCTGCAATCAAAGCAACTGGCCCCGAACGTCTTTGACGCCAAAGCTCCTCGACGATGTGACTGCCGTCCTCTCCAACGACTCAGCAATCTACGCTTTCCAGTTTGCAGCTTTCCTCATCACGCTGATTCTTAATTCGTCCTCCGCATCACTCTCCACCTTTGATGGTTCAGGTTTGATGCGAATCTGCGCGCATATCCAGGGCGGCGACATATGCGGCATCTTTGCGTTATGCATAGCGATTTGATCATCGTTTGATTGCAGCCCATGTCATTGACGGCCAAGATGTACGCTCATGGAGAAGAATTCGCTGAGGTGGCAAAGAAAGCAGCTCACCCTCAGAGTTAAGCTGGTTTTTCTTCTCCTTAAACGCCCGAGGTGATGCTGAAATCAGCAGCTGCATTCGTCAGCTGCATCTTCTTGGCGTTCGCATCAGCATCCTGAGGGACGCTGTCGAGAAGACGATCCTCTCGGACTTACATCGAATTTGCTTGTTCGAACCCAGTTTTCATTTCTCACCTCCATCACTCCTCAAAAGGACGTTTTGGATCTCAAAGCGGCCAAAAGATTGGGCAACAGCGAATGATGTCGAGGATGGTCTGCTGCGAGTTGCTAGTCTCACGGGCCAAGGTGCCGGTGACTACATTCAGCTGGCCGTGCGCGTCTCTCATACTGGAACTGACTCTAACAAGGTTAAGGAAGTGCTGCAGCCAGCCTCTGAGACGATGGCAGTCCTGGCAGATCCCACTCGAGGACGGCTTTTACCTGCGTTTGTTGATGGAGTTGTCAGATCGCTCTTGACACACATTTTGCGCATGAAAGCAAAAGTGTCCTATTTTGGGGCTCGCCAGCTCCAAGCGGATGTTCAATTTGTTCGCCGATGGGTCAGTAATGCGCCCGCGTTGAGGGACGAGTCTGCCATCACTGGCTTCTCACTGACATCGCTGCCTAGGGAGCGGAACCAGTGGGTGATGGTGCCAGCGTTGGAAGAAGCCGACGTAGCGCTTCGTATTTTGATGGAGAGGTCTACTCGGCACGCAGCAGCCGTTGCGTCGAGTGTGCAGCTGCCTGACGCATTCGCGTGGCTGGCGAAACGATCGCGGAAGCGAAGGATATTTTCTTGTGGGCACTCTTGATTGGACATTGATGTGACACGCTGAGTTGTATAATTATGCATACATGTTACACGGCCCCCTCCCACTGCACAAGGAATTGTGCGTCGGCTTTGGAGAGCTCGAGGACGCCAAACTCCCGCTGCAAAGTAGAAATGCGAACGCGATTCAAATTTAGGACGCCCATGCGGAAGGCGAGAGCTTCAAACGGGATGTCCACTCGCTGCATAGGAGTGACGGCGAAAAGGTGGACGCACGTCGCTCCCGTCCAAATGTAATCGAGGACCTCGTCGCTGAGGCGTCAGCGAGATGAACCTGGAGGAGACAACGGTCGCTTGGCGGCTGCTGGATTGTTGACAAACTCTACGATGACGTCAAGGCGGTCGTCTTGCTGTAAGCTCCAGAGAGAAAGAGTGCCGAGCACTTTGAGATGCCTACTTCATCAAATCATCCACCCCCCCCTCTACATCGTCTCTCCTTGGCTCAACGGGACCGCATTTGCAGCCATTGTTACTTTCAATGGCGGCCTCTTCAGTGAGTCGACAGACCGCTCTCGTGACATAACGGACAGGCGCGGCTGCGGCGCTGGTCCATCTGACAATGCGCGACGCAGATCCTCGGGTTGCATGCAGACGGAGTGGAAGCCCAAGGAAGAACCACATCGCCAAACGAAATTAAACGTCAATGGGGCTGCGCCAGATTGCTGCGTTGGGAAACCTCCATGCACACAAGGAACTATCGCTTCAAACCGTGCAGACGAGTCGCTCTGCGCTGTGAGCAGGGAGTGCAGTCAGTCGAAACGATTGGAATGTAACTTTGGGTCGATTCTGACGACGCCGCAAGTCTGAACGAGTACGATACAATCGCTTGAGCGGCGATGGATCCCATCGCAGGACTGAACTGTCAGAGTGGACGAGGAGAGCTCGACGATGTTGCTGCAATAGGAGCAAGGCTCCATCCTTTCACAGCCGGCGACAGCCCTTCGATCGAAAAGGCCTCATTGACGCGAAGATTGCGGGCGTTGAAAACCATGACGAATGCATCGACTTGTCGAAGAGAAGGACGAATTTGATGTGAGATGTCTAGGGTCGGCTGGACGTTGAAAGAGATAGTTGTGCGAGCAAGGCGGTGAGCCATCTTGCTCTTCACAGCCTGAAGCATTAATATGACCCACCCAAGACGTACCTCTGGTGTGTAGAGGAACGACAATAACAATTCCAGCCGGCCAACCTCCGACGCCCAGATCCAAAGTGGGAAGCGGGCAGTCCCTCGAGGCGCCAGCCCATTGATGGCGAGTTCAGTCACTTCAATGCCCTCACCGTCGACAATGGAGCGCGGTGGCATAGCTGTGGCTGCTGCCGTCAGCAACAATACACAGAGCAAAACATGGAAAGGGGTCATCTAGTTGCTGTGGCGTGCCGACCATGGCGCAATGAGGCAGCGAAGGGTTCATGCTGCACGATCTGACAGGCTCTGAGCCGATGTTTGTCAGTTCAAGTGTCAACTTGACCAGCTCTCCGTGCATCAAAACGGGCGGGGCGCCGCTGACATCAACACGAAGCAGCGGCATTTGAGGTACCACAGTGAGCTCAAGCCTCTTATCCGGCTCGTAGAAGCAACCCACCTTCTCCTCGTGGCTGCGGTTCAGACGGCGACCCTTCAATCGAAAGACATGAGCTGAGGGAACAGTCGATGATAGAGTCCACCGCACACCATTGACAGACATTCCGCCAGGAAGCAATGCAATTGCTTCCAATGCGACGATTCGACGCTGACTCGGGGACAGAGAGAAGTTGAATGGGATGGTCGTGAACGCCTCTGCTGCGCCATCTGTGTGTGAAATGTCCAAACACATCTCGCTTATGTCGACGAGCACTTGCAGTGGATTGGAGACTTCGAATTCAACGCGAATCGTTTCTTGCGAGTAAGGTACCAACGGCAACAAGTCACCTCCTATGACAGCGCAGCGCTCCATCCTTACTGCAAAGTCTGGCAACACAGGGCGAAAGTTTTGGAGGGAGTGTTGCCGCAGAAGCCTCACGCGTTCCCGGCAACTAACTCAGGTCAGAGCAATCAGCAAAAGGGATGCCTCTTCTCATCGATAAGCTCTTCTTCCAAGTTAGTCCATACGGCGTTACGCTCGTCTGAATCGTCCGGGTCGAGGGTGTCCATCAAACGAATGCGAACGGAGGAGTCCACAATATGCGGGAGAGGTTGATCTTGAATCAAAGGGGGCGTAGGAAAGCCGGTCTGGCACATCACTTTGCAAATCATATGAGCGAGTACTCTGATGACGTTGAGAAGCTCTCGGATTGTACTGGATTGGCGCTCAGCGACGCGCTGTCCTGGATTTGCAAGGATACGAAGGTAATAGCTGAGGGCTTCGTCAAATTTGCTGGGACGGTCAGTCCACGAAACGGACTCATGGTACTGAAGCAGGCCGCTGTGTCTCGCAAGAACGGAGAAAATGTGATCCTCCACGGAGGACCAGCCCTTGTCGCAGTACGAGATGAAAGCACTCTTGTAGCAACGAACAGAATGCGCACGCTGGGAAGTTAAAGTTGCCGATACGAGATTCCTCACCAGTGTACATTTGTAGTACCTGTGTCCTGCAAGCACCATGTGCCACGCATACTTACGGTAGTAGTGGGGGACGTGGAACAAATACATCAACGACGTTTGCTCTAACAAAAGAGCAGCGCGCAAGTCATTAGCCTTGAAGTTGTAAGCGTTCACAGCGCAGCACACAACTTCCAAAAATGAAGCCCGTAAGTACGTGTCCGCCGCTTCTTTTGAGCGGCCAACGGACTTAAGAGCCTCCGCTTGAAGAAAACAAGTTCTCAAGAGCCCAAAAATTGCGCCGCAACGTTGGAAATCGCTTCCAAGTCAAAACATTGGCATTGGAACTCACCGAAGCGCAGAGTCAAAATATGCCTCGACTTCTTTTTTAGTCCCATCAAGGAGGTGGAGGCAGAGTGCGGACATCAACGAGGAATCGGCAAACTGCTTCCAGGCCTGTCCAAAGATCAGGGACCTTTTGAAATGAACACCTTGTCACGCTTATAGTCCGGGGCAACAAGTTTGTAGTTTTGGAGCGCATAGTCCCAATCACCAATCATGAAGCAGATGTCTGCGAGTTGACGAGTTCGAGCCTCGATGGTAAAGCATCGGTATCTTTGGCATTCAGAAGCCAAAGCGAAAATTCAAACATAGGACCAGCGCCGCCCTCGTCGTTTTCCACAAAACCCCTCCGCCCGTCCGTGGACTTTGACGAAAACCAACCTTTGAATTGATTCCGCAGGCCTTTCTTCTCTGCCGACACCTGATGAACGTTCAGACATTTTGGATGAATCTTGACCTCCTGATTTAGGGTAGATATCCTCTCGCTCAGGAACGGGATGATGGCCGTGGCAAACTCACGAACAACGCGCTCAAGCGACTTGCTGAGGAGTTGGATTTCAAAAGAATCGAGTCGAACAAATTTTCAGGCGACAAATACGCCCCTTGCCCTGGTCGAAAAAAGGGGTGGCTGAGAGTGCCGTTTCCCGAGTTGATGTGCATGAAAGTGCAGGACGCTGGACCGAGCTTTTCCTGTACGACACGATGGGTGTTGCGACACCTGAGTTTGTTAAATTGAACTGAAACTCAAACGCTTCCAGTGCAGCCATGTCACGCTGATCGTCATGCAGAATGACGTAGTATTTCTTGATGCGGTTGATGTCTTCTGCGATTTGTTCTCGCATGAGCCCAGGGGCATTTTCACCAGCAAACATTCGCACAAGGTTGTCGACGGAGGTGTCATCTGCGCCAGAGAGGAATATTATACCTTCATGTAAGAGTCGATGACTAAATATTTACATGCGACAGGATGTGCAAAATAGTTAACCTTGTAACAACGATTTTCTCTTAGAAGTTTGTTACGATATCCAAGAAACCATGGAGTTGATTGGGATTCTGTGGTTTCTGCAGATGAGGGCGGCACATTTGCGAATGAACCTTGTTGATAGTCCGGGACGTCCATTGCATTGCTGTATCCCATCACGTACTTCTCTGCGTCATCGTTGTACTTGATAACCTCGGCAGATAAAACGCTTTCGAGAGATGCATCAGTCATTTGAGACAAATCTGATTGATGAACGAAGTTGAAAGTAATGTCTTGGATCTTGTGAACATGAAGGTGATCGCGAGGTGCCTTCATATTCGCTGAAGAGTAAAATACGCACGGTGAGCGATTCTGCAGATATAATTGCACTACTAGTATCTCTGGGACAGACTGACACGAACTGAAACAAAAATGTACCATTTAGTCCGTAAACTCGCCGTAGAGGATGTAGAAGTTCCGCAGCAGTGAGATTATTCCTTGAAATAATCGAATCTGCAGCCTGTGTTAAGGCGAGCATAACTGTCGGTCCGAAAAACTCGGACAACAGTTCTCTGAACGCCATAGACACTGGACAACTATTATTTAAGAAAGGTGAGTAAAAGCGAGAATCCGCTACATTCAGCATGTCGGTAAAGTCGAATTTTTTTTTCGGGTTCATTTGTCAGAAGCATTACAAGAAGCTTGAGCGGATAGGAAAGGGGAGCTTTGGCGAAGTGTACAAAGGGTGGGTGCCACGCTGTGGTGAGTGAACCCTGCAGGGTGCGCTATGACAATCAACAAGTAGTTGCGATCAAGATCATTGACCTGGAAAAAGCTGAAGAGGAAATTGAAGATATTGAAAGGGAGATTTCGGTACTGGCACAGTGCGAATGCCCGAATGTAACCAGATATTTTGGATCCTACGTGGAACAATCGCAATTGTGGATAATCATGGAGTATCTAGCTGGAGGCTCTGCTCTTGACCTTGTACGTTCTTTTTGTTGTCAATGACCCTACAGATGGACCTTGGGGTCCTTGATGAGCAATATATTGCTGTAATTATGCGAGATATTCTGGTGGCGTTGGAGTATTTGCACTCGCAGGGGAAGCTGCACAGAGACATCAAAGGTGAATCTCTGTCCTTCTCAAATTTATACAAAAGCCGCCAATATTCTTCTGTCCCGAAGCGGCGATGTGAAATTAGCCGATTTTGGGGTGTCTGCTCAGTTGTCTGAAACGTTGGAGAAGCGAAGTACTTTTGTGGGCACCCCATACTGGATGGCGCCTGAAGTAATCAAGCAATCTGCTCATGACGAGAAGGCATTGTTTCAAGAAGTGAGATGACTTCATAGGCGGATATTTGGTCACTAGGAATAACAGCCATCGAGCTGGCGAAGGGTCAGCCACCTCTGGCTGAGTTACATCCAATGAGAGCCCTCATGTACATCCCCAAGAACTCGCCTCCGCGTCTTGATGCGACGTTCTCAAAGCCATTTCAAGAGTTTGTTGCCGCTTGCTTGCAGAAGGAACCGCGAGAGGTTTGATGCCGCTCGTCATTGTGACTCTACAGCGACCGCCAGCAAGGGAGTTGTTAAAGCATCGGTACACAGCTTGGCTGGACACATTTTTGACTTTTTGACCAGGTTCATTCGTGCTGCGAAGAAGACATCAGTCCTCAGCGAGTTGATTGAAAAACGTGAAAAACTTGTTGCTGCCAAGGGAAAGAAGACTCAAGCGGCTGTTGCACATGCCGCTGAAGATGACGCCGAAGTGGAGGATGCGTGGGATATTCATAGTGTTGGTCTAAGTGGTTAGGGCCCAAACTGAGGATATCCCGTGGGACTTTGACGAGCCAGCGGCACCGACCAAATGGCTAAGCCCAGAGAGACCTCGGGCATCGTCCCCACAACAACAGCGACCGCAAGCGGCCGAGGCTGCGGTAGAACCCTCCGAAAGCGAGACTTCGAGTGCAGAGGAGTCATCATCGAACTCAGCATCGCATGCGTCATCTCGATCAGACACTCCCAGCAAGCATACTGCATCGAATCCGGCCACTCCAATACGTGAAATAGAACTTCTTTCTATTCAGCCTATTGCCGAACCTCACGCTGGAGAATTTTTGGCCACACCGCAAGAAGACCGACCAACTGGAGGCCTCAGTTCATCAGCCGTGAAGATGCTCCTACACTCCGTTGGTGGGCCGATCAGTGTGACGTTATCTGGGGACTGCGACTCGAAGGAGAAAGTCTTGGAGGCTGTGCAGGGGCTTGCGGCTGCCTTCGATGCTGCTGAGCTGAAACGGCCAGGAACTACGTTAGAAATTGTTTCAAAGATTCTAGTTTCTTGGCAGGAGTAGGGAGATTCTGATCCATCTGAGCGACTTAGATCTTCAAACCCCATGCTGAAGAGGCTAATTCCAAACAGGCCGCCTCCACAGCAAGTGCAGCCGGCTCCGTTCGCTCCGCAGGCTTTACCCATATCTCCCAACATCTCGGCACCTCCATCAATTGTACAAAGCGCAGTTTCCTCTCCTGCACCTAAACGTTGTAGACGACATTGACTAGAAACTGACATGTTAGAACTCTCTCCGGCGCCGGTGACTCCGAAGCCAGTTGCAGCGTCCAAGATTTCGAATGCTGCTCAGAGTTTGTGGAACAAAATCAGCACTCCTCCATCAGGTGGAAAATTGTCTTTTTTCTCGAGGTCGCAAGGATGAAGTTGTACTTTTGGAAAATTAATAAATAACAAATAAAGAATATTCGAAAGTAGAGAAATGTTTGAAGTCAGATTTCCAAACGCAAGTCCGTCCTTCAGAGTTTCGAAACTGATTGTGGTTTGCAGCGGAGTGCTTTATTTTTATTTAGGCCACAAGGGCTGCTGGCAACTGGCAGGCGGCCATGGAATTGTGGACCCCGCTGAAGTTAATGCAAGGTGTAGCCCATGGTTTCTTTCTCTCTGAGGTTGTAGACTGTCATCGTATGCAGCAAGTGGCTTCTCTACATTTGATACAGCTGTTTGACCCTTGCCGTCTTTCTGAATCTAAAGGACATCTACGGACCATCCGAAAAGCTGATTGGGGATTTTTTGCTCTCATCGAACATACCCCGAGAAAGCGTTCAGATCTTCACGAAATTTGTTCCTTCTGTGCGACTACTGCCATGCGTCACCCAGTTTTATTGCGCCTGTAATAATGTCCTAAGCGATCCAGGGACGTTGTCGATCGTGCGATCACGTCGTCTTTGAAGAAGCTTCGAACTGATTACGTGGACGCAGTTCAGCTGCACTGGTTAAGCGTCCCCCGAAGAAACTCAGTGGATAGGTGGGACTATGAGGAGCCAAAGTACGTCGACACCGCAGTGTACCTTGCGCAGCTGCAGAAGAGGGGCATTGTACGGAATGTGGCGCTCACTAACTTCAACACCTCTGCCATGCGACAGATTGTCGACGCGGGCGTCAACGTCTTGTCGAATCAAGTCACCCTATGTCGTCGTCCCGTGACTCGACAGGTGCAGTACAGCCTTCTCGATCGAAGGCCTGAGAATGCGTTGCTTTCGTTCTGCAAGGACAGTGGCGTCCGTTTACTTTGTTACGGTACTGTCGCAGGTATCCACGCAACTAGCGTCAGCTCACCTTGTGAGGCGGCTGGCTCTCTGACAAATATTTGGGAGCGCCCGAGCCTCGAGAGTGGAGCTTGTACCGCCACGTCGTCGACCGCTTTGGTGGTTGGAAGAAGCTGCAAGAGCTTCTGCAAGTGCTGAGGCCAATCGCTCAGAAGCATGCATCGTCCATTGCAAGCGTCGCCTCGGCGTGGGTGCTGTCGAAGCCTGAGGTTGGCGCAGTGATCGTCGGCACGACAAACTCTTCGCACTTGGAGGTTAGAGACGCACCTGACGGAAGGAACCTCACGTGTCAAGGACCATCTTCGTCTCATGAGCCTCACGCTAGATGCGGAGGACCTCCACAGGATTTCGCAGTTTTTGGCCACATGCCCGTCACCCGTCGGCGACGTGTACGATGCTGAGCGCAGCGGGAGATAAGAGGCCGCCTTCTGATTCTTTTTGTACTTCTGTGGAATTCTCAGCAGCCGCTACGTCTTTGCGATGTGTGCGTGAACATCTATTTTCAAAATATACGTTGCGGCAGTTTGACTGTTGGACATCGGGTTACTTTCATAACATCAATTAGGGTTACAATTCGTACATGTCGACGCATCACCGCCGCATCAGCCGCGACCGCAATGGTTCTTCATGAAGAGAAGTTGAGAGACGCTCTCTGGACGAGTCAGTCTTTCGACCCATCAAACGTTGAAGGTCAAAAGAGAAAGTCTCACTCGCGGGGCTCGGAGCTAGAGGGACCTGCCGGAGCCTGTAGCCTTGACATGATGCGCGATTGCAGCCGCTGAATCTCCCCCTGAAGCGACATGATGTCGTTCTGTACCTGAGCACATCAATCATGAAGCAACGGGCCAAGGACTTGTGGAGTAAATGTCGAGCGCCCTGTGCGGTGGTCCTCGTCTCGCGCCTTCAGCCGCTCGTCACCAGCGTGATGGGTGCTGTGCAGCGAGCGGCTGCCATCGTCGCTAACGGATGAGACACCAGCTCAGTGTAGATCTCACAAGGACGTCACAACAGGGGTTGATGGCGCTATTGGAGTCATCACAACATCAGCCCGATCCTCCACGGCGCGAAAATGCGCCGCTTTTAGGCTGTCATTTGAAATCAAAAGTTGTTCGCGCAGGCGGGCAATCTGACGCTCTGAATCCACAAGCTTTCCCCGCAGTGCCTCTTCGTTTGACCGGACGGCGGATTCGCCTTGCGCTGCACGCGACTGATACTCTTGAAGCATCTTGGCCATTCGATCCCTCGAGCTGTTGCTTTCCGCAAGGTCCCGCTCCCTCTCCTCAAGCTGCTTTCGAAGCGAAGCATTTGTGGCGTTGAGCGCATCCATGCGCGCTCCAAACATGCGCTCCGACTCTTGCAGCCGCCCCACAGCATCGCTCAGAGCCTTTTGACAAACTAAAAGCGCATTTTGTTTGTCTGGGCCATGAGCACAAAACGCCGAAGGCAGCAGCCGCACCCTCTAAAAGCTTTTGCAGCGCATGGGCTGCCTCTCCAAGTTGATGTCGCTCAACAGACAATTGAACAGCAGCGCTCGTCGTCTCCTCTTGTCGCTCAGCCAGCGCCCGTCGCGCAATTTCGCGAGCGCTGCTCGCGTCGCCGACGTCGAGCCTTAACTTCTCGATTTCTGCTTTTAAAGAGGACTCCACAATCGCGCCGTCCTCAAGCTGCTGCAGGAGTAACCCCTACAGCGTCAGTGCGCACATGAAAACCCTCACGATCTCGGAGTCTTTGTCTTTAAGCGCCACATCAGATCGCGCGCGCTCTTCCGCCTGCGCATGAAGGAGGTCTTTTAGCCGCAGCAGCTCCCCCTCCAATCGTCCTGACCGCGATCGCTCCTCCTCCAATGCCCTCTTCTTCATTAACATCCCTTCCCAGTTCCCCCTCACCTTGTCCTCGCTGGCGCCAGCCTCCTCCGTAACTGCGCGGTTGCGGAGGGCGTCGAACATCCCCCGCAGCCACGCGGCGAATGCTGTGCGAAGGATGCGTGCGCAAATCCTGCCAAAGACTATCTCGGAGATCTGCTGCGTCAAACATAAAGGTGCAAGCATACGCGATCGGCCTTCTGAAGCAGCCGGATGTGGTCGCGCCAACTGACAAAAGACGCCGCAACGGCGCGGCCAGCGACGCGGCGGCGCAGCGTCTTCACGCGCGATGTGGCTGCTTTTTGACGTGCGTTGTTAAGAAATTCTTTGAGATGGTTGGGGCTTGCACAAGCGATCAAAACAAAAAAGAAATAAGAAGTGTGGGATATCTTTCAGACGCGCCAGAAGTCGCCGCCAACGGACAAAAAATGCTGTCACCGTACGCCTCAGCACCACTTCGATCTGACGCCATCACATGCCTCATCGCCCATCAAAAAAGGCACATGCAAGTTCTGATCTTAAACGCACCTTTCTTCCAATTTCAAAAGTCTTCAAAACGGCGCGCTGCCACCTCCCGAAAGCAGCGCGAGCGCGCCTTCGTCGATCGCTTCGAGCTGCGTCAAAATATTGGAGATTTATGGCGCGCGTTGACGCGACAGCCCCACCCCATGCTGCAAAAGAAGTCCTGCAAAGCCGCTCATGGAAAATTTGGTCAGCGGAGATAACCAAGAGGCGCATAGATGAGCGGACAGTGGCCGACCGTTTCCACCCAATGAGAGCGTGATGGAGGCGCGTGACGAGGACGTGAGTAAATGCGCGGCGGTAATTCGAAATTCTCGTGGTGCGCGAAAATAAAATACCAAAAACGCGCTTCTTCAGGTACAGGGCCTGCCGATTCTCCGCAAACGCCAGCCGCAGCGCGGCTGCGTGCGCGGCTGCAGTAGAGGCTCGCCACGAGCGAACGAGTCGCGCGCGTTGGCGCGACCGCATGGAATCTTCGAAGATGTGAGACAGGTCAGGGGGGAAGACGACGCACTTTGTGCTTGGCGCAAGGGCCTTGCTAATTTCACAACGAAACCAGACCAAGCATTAAAAGCTAACAGGAGAGACGAGCGCAAGAAATGGGAGGCGGCGAGGGCGGAAGCCTCCGCTTCGATTTCTGGAGGGACTCGAGCGAACGCAACGCACGCGGCCCAGAGGCGGAGAAGGCGGCGCGACGTGTACTTTGCCGACGCAGCCGCCACAGTGACCTGCGAGATAAGCGGTTTGATGACATGCCAGCTGACTTGACAGCGCCGGAGTGATCTCCTCACGGCCGCAGCCCTCGTCCACAACCCGACGGTAGCGCGGAGGGTCACGGACATGGCGCGCCTGTTCAGGGCTGCAACACTGGCGCGAAGGCTCGCAGCGCCACGCCAATTCAAAAATGAGAGACGCAAGAGGGCCACCGTGTGCCGGTTTGCGACTTTCGAGCGCAAGGAATGGAGGTGCTACACAAGTCAAGAAACCAGCACATCAAAAAAACCCTCTGAGATGACGTTACGTGGTATAAAAGGCCAAGCGACGCGCTCAGAAGAAGCCGGCGCCGCAGCGCGACGAGGGCCTCCTCAAACTCCTCCCATCGCTCCGCGCGCACAGCCGCTCGCGCGAGCGCCTCAGCACGGCGATGCGACGCCTCGGCCTCATCTGCGAGGGCCTGCAAGTCCAAGCGGGCGGTGTCAAGTTGCTGCTCCAGCGCTGAGGCGTAGTTCCTCAGCGCTGCAACATCTTCCTCCAACGCAGCCACACGCTGTCACATAAATGATGACAAGACAAGAGCAAACTTCAGAGAGCGCACGGAGTGCAGCCTCCTTGTCAGCAATTTCTGCGCTTGCGCGCACCAAACGAGCAGCCAGACCCTCTGCATCCGCTTCGTTGGTGTGGAGCAACTCGAGGCGACTCGCCAACGCTTCTCGCTCTGCAACAGCAGCCGCCAGCGACTCTTCGAGAGTTGATTTCTCCTCACGCAGAGCATCGAGCTCAATAACGGCCGCTCGCATTGCGTGCTCGGCCTCTTCAACATTGCGGTCGTTTTGAAGCTTAGAGTAAGCGACGTCAAGGGACCATTACTTGGATTGCGTCAAGACGGTCTCTGAGCTCGGTGTTGATGTCCTGCAATAGCCGCTCCTCGCTGACCCGGCGCTCGATGTCTTGGCGCAGCAAAAACACCTCCTGCTGCAGCGCTGAAATCTACGAGGTCAGGAACAGCAGTGAAAACGAACAGATTCGTTGTCCAAGTGCGGTGCTAGCGATACGGAGCGAGGCTTTGGGGCTGCAAAATTAAGGAATGATTGAAAAAGATGAACTCTCTTCCGGCGGCATGGGAGTGGGCAGGGGTGGCTGCGCTGGAGATGGCGCCGCTTCCAACCTCCGCCCTTTGGTTGCCGGCTTTTTCTCCCCACGGGGCCGAGGGGTGCCGTCGAGGTCGCGAGAAGTCATGGGGCCGCTGCAACCTCAACATTGCAAATAATCTCGCACTTTTTCGAAACATCTGTAGATACAATCGAATCATCGTGAGGAATCTGAAATATTAAAAAAACAAGGAAACACAGCGCCCAAACTGTTCGAGACGATTCGCGAAGGTCATGCAGGATTTCGCTGCGATCATGCGAGTTCCTTCGGAGGTCTTTGATGATGTCCTCTCGCTCCTGGCGGAGGGAGGCTTCTTGTTGATACTGCTTTGTTCGAATGTCCTCCAGTACCTTTGCCTGCGAGATTGTTGCTTTGAGCGACGCAGCGGCCCTCTCCTTCACTTCTTCGATCTGCGACAACAACGTCGCGATGTTCTGCTGCTGAGAGAGCAAGACAAACTTAAAGGCTTGGTCCCAAAAGTCCTGCTCACTACAAAGTAAGGGGCAGGAGCAACAAAATGGGTACGAGAGCTTTGGTCGGGACATGTCACTGCTTTCTGTCAGCATTTTCAGCCGGTCGGACGACTTTGGGTGCTCTGCTCGCTGACGCTCATAAAAAACTCGAATAATTTCTTCACGGATGGCATTATAGGTAAGCTTCGTCTCTGTCGCTGCGGCGTCAAGATCTCCAACCAGGCTTCAAACTGCTTATGCAGGATTCGTAATCCCAATACTGCAAGAAGCGTCGAGTGTCAAACACCGCAAAAGTAGGGAGCTCGGCGCGATTGAGGGAACCTATGCGGCCGTGTACGACGGCAATAAGCTCTGCATGCATGCGAATCCGGTGCTCGACATTGCGGAGCTTGAATTCAAGATAAGAGTTCGAGAACATAATTTTAAGTTGTTGTTCATCTGATTTCACAATCTTCTCTGCAACCTTGAACTCTCCGGGGCGCACATCCTTGGGAAATAAGCAGATTCAAACGGCCTTCGCGTGGAGAACCTTGTTATCGAGAATTCGAAGGTGCGGGACCCTGTAGATGACATGCTGGCGTGCATTGGGTTGGAGCATCACGGGGTTCCCTTCAAGATTGACAACTTGAAGCTGAGGAAGGTCGGAGAGGTAATGTAAATCCTCCAGACTCTCAACCTGAGAAATTAGAATAGACATCGGAAGGAACATGACTGTGTTCGAATTTAAGGAGAGAACTCGCAGCTTCCGAAATTGCCTGAATCCACTGAGGGAGCGCACACAGTTGTGGCTGAGATAAATTGTCTCAACGTCAAGAAAACGCTCATGAATTGAATCAACCTACAACGTAAACAACGCTTTATAAGCCAGTGCACTTCTTCAATCATCTTCTCTACAGCAGATATTCGATTTCCGTCAAAGCAAGAAGGATACTGCTTCAAAACTGAACTCAGCTAACACGTTCACGAAGAAAAAATGACGAGGACCTTGACTTTGATCTTCCGAGATGTGGCTATTGCACCCATTGAAGAAGAAAGAGAATGGCGGGAGCCGGATTTGGATGACTTTCTCATCCGCGCTGCCGACATTCAAACCAACCCAAACAGAAATATAAAAAATTGTCAAATCTAACAACTTAACTTTGTAAATTTGAGCACAGTTTATGTGGAGACAAGGGATTCTGCGGATGTGCCGCTCTGCGTCAATTCAGACGAAGCCAGTGCACAGAAACCTCGCATACAGGCAGCCAACCTGGAGCAAAGTTTCGAAGCCGCAATCGAATGGCCTCGTGCCTGTATCAACTGACTTAATCTTCTATGATGACTACACAGAAAGCTTTGCAGTCCCCATCTGCACTAATAGAGCAACCTGTAGTCAGCTCTCCACCATCAAATCCATCAGATTTTGTTGCGCCAAACGGGCATGCGCTGCAGTATCGAGTTGTGGATTTGCACGGCCTCCTTCAAGAGGTTCTTCTTCTTTAGCTCTGTTCTCTCACCCTGAAGCCATATGTTTACATTATGAGGCGCTTAGAGTTGGCAAACTTAATCGTTGGGTTTGAGCAAGCTAATTTTTACACGATTTTGTCAGGAACTGGCGAGGCAGGACGAAACTATTATTTTTTGACTTGTTTAAGATTCTCGGATACATTGCAGAAGAATCAGGGTTTGGAAAAGTCATCGTTAGGAACATCCTGAGGACCCATCGGCCAGTGAAGATATCCGTTTTTAATGTCAATCAAGACGTTCTCCTCAAAGTAGGGCTTCGTTAGTAGCCCCTCAACAGTCAGATCGACCGCCCTGCATATGTTATCCAGTCATCTCTATTTGTGAAAGACCGCAATGTATGCACAGGCCCTGGTCGTCCTGAACCCTGCCAGGACCTTCTTGTCGGGGAGACTCATGAAGAGTGGAGGCCCCTGCGGCGAGTGTATAATTTGAAACTCAAGTCTCCATGCGGTCAAACAGTCTGATTGTCAAGTGGCCAAGATGCCATGCGCATCGACATGCCGACGCTGTCGTGGGAGTTTGATTTCATGGACATGAACGGCAACGTCGTTGCTGCGACAGTCATTAGCGCATCCCCCTCCCCTTCACACAATAGGACAAGAACTTTTATGGTCTCTCATCTGTCCTTCAGACTGTTTTTTAAAGCGTTCGCTAGAATGACAACGCCAGTTGTTCACAGACGCGCACACGTACGTCGTGTACTTTAATGCGTCAGCAAATAACCCCAATGTGGCGGCACGCTTCCAGCAACACTGCAGCCTGCCAAAAGGCCCCGAGCTCAGCGCTGCGGGGAAGGCTCTTGTATTAGGGACAGCCATCTCAATCGATTTTGACTACTTTTCGAAGCACTCGGGGGGGTTGATGTGGGCAGAGAGATGATTGACGTTACAGGGGATTCTCTCCATTCCTCTGGTGGACGGCTTCAAGCAGTGCCATGGCTGGTGATGCCGGCGACGGTGGTGACGGTGGTGACGGTGGTGAATAGAATTAACTTAAAATATAGAAAGTACAATAGTCATGATTCTTTCATTTCAAACGAAGGATGCCAAAGCAATGATCGCACACAGGGACGTCGTAATTATAGCCGAGCTCATGAATCTCGACCTTCCGCGCCGTGCAATCAAAACAAAACACACGCCCACAATATCTGCAGTGGTTCTGCTCGTCAGCGTCATGCGACAAAAAAGACCTTCCACTTGAGCATGCCAAAGTCAGCCTCACAATTCAAACACTTAGATACGGCCGCATCAGGGACCCAGGACAGCTTGAAACCTTTTTGAATCGACAGCACATCATCGAGACGGTCCTGCAGCGACTTCTTCTCGTCGACGTACTGCTCCAACAGCTTCCGCAGCTCAGGGACTGCTGTTTGCCACACCTCGAACTCGGACAACTTCTTTTTCAACATCTTTCACGTGAGTTGTCGGTGACGAAGAGGACAAGGACTTTTCTCTCCGCTTTCCATTTCTCCTTCTCAGCGCGCAACAAACGGAGCTCATCCGCCATTTCCTTCAACATGAACGCAGGAAGAGAGCGTCAGCTCACAGACGCGCCTCCAGTCGAAGAAATGATGGCCTCGCGCGCTTGAGATGCCGCCACCGCCTCCGTCACCGCTGCACGAACTTCATCTAGCAGGCCGTAGAGAGACGACGTGACCTGACCTTCTCGAATCAGCCCAAATACACGACGATCAGACCCATCGCGTCACTCTCACCCCGCTTAGCAACCCACTCCTCGATGGTACCCCTCATGACATTTCGCGCCGAGTTGATGGCGACGCTTCCTTCTACAATCCCGTCCGCGTCGATTTCTTTCTTAAGCCGCCGAAAAACTTCTCCAAATACCTAACCGATGAGCCAATGTCATAGGTACACACTTCTTTCACGTCGGCAACTGCAATCTGGGCCTGCGATTGGACGAGCTCGTCTACAAACAGCTCAAGTCGCCGCAAAGATCCAGAAATGTCGTCCGGCAGACCGCTTGGCTTTAACGCTACGGGCGCTTTTTGCTTCTCTGCCTTATCCTCGGCTCTTCGATGGTCTGGCGGCTGTGGAACAATTGCAGGAGCTTGCACTCGAGACACACGAGCGACATCCGGCTTTTGATAATCAACAATCTCGTCGTCGCCACTATCGTCCTCTACTTTCTTCTTCGTTGCTTTCAGAAGCTCGGCTGCAAACGGTAAGGCACCCGCAGGGACCTCCTTTGCTTTCGATTTCACTCGCGACTCCGGGTCAGAATTCTTGGATTTTGAATGGGAGGTGTCTTTCTGCAACAGTCACCAAATTCTTCACATGGGCACCTTTTCTCTGGCAACCTGTCGAGGAGGATCAACCGGTTGTTCGACAACAGGCGTTTCGTCGAACAGGGTCTTTGCAGTCAGATAACGTAAATCGACTCAAACGTGTCGTTTCGGCTTAGCTTTGTCACGCCCAACAAGTCTGTCGAATTCTTCATCTTCATACGCAGTAAACCCTGAGAGCTGATCTGCTGTCGGAGCTCGCAGTCCCATTCAACTCAATTTTCCCAATATTGGTCTGTTATTTTGTGGATGATCACTCCGTATTTCACTCTGACTCAATCTGACAATCACGTCGTCGCAGTCATCCGTGCTCCTCACATCAAAGTAAAATCTACGCGCTTGAATCTAATGCGAAGTCAACAGATGTTGAAATGGTTGTGATTGACCAAGAGTTCAAGCTTTACGCAAAGCCATACTTCTTGAGGTACATTTATCTACAATTCTTCTAAATTTTCCAATAGATTGCATTTCGATCAAGATGTCGTTGAAGACGGAAGCGAGTCAGCTCATTACGATGTTGACAAAGGCGAACTAACAGTCTCGATTCCAAAGCGAATCAAAGGCGAGGCATTCACGGGACTGGATATGTTGACTAAGCTGATCACGAAACCAACTAGCCAGCAAAGCCGTCCAGGTATTGCAGAATTAGATTGCCAGGAAGACGAAGGGGAAGATGACGAGACGCAATGGGACTTTGAGCAAGTGCTCCGCGCTGAACGTGATGACCCTCTTGTCCATCAAGGTCCTAAGTATGGCTTCGCGCTTCGATATTGTGGCCACTTTCGGGACCTAATGGATGAAATCTCCGAGATCTTGGACAACCCTTGTCCGGAGCAGATACCGACCGAGCGTCGACTGCAGCAACAAACTGCTGCCGAGGACGAGGCCTTTGACGTTGAGCACTATCTGTCACGCACCTCTTTGCGCATCTTATCGCTTAGACACGACCAATTCGAGGTATCAGTGTTCGAAAGCGCGCTGACTCATACGCCGTCGTGGGAGGTGTCCCTTCGATGCGGCTTTGCCTGACGTGACGCAGTCCGGCCCTGTCTCTCTTGTTGTGGAAGAAAACGAACGCCTCTTGCGGCTTCCCCGACGCTCTTGTACCCCACGCTTCCTTTGTTCTCATGTCCGAAGATCTCCTCGACAACGTTGAGAAGAAGGTTGCCCTCCTTCAGCTTGTGGACATCCTCCTTGCGGCGTCGTATGACCGCCGCATCAACGACGGGGAGGATAATTGCGAGAGCGCGTGGACGATATCGAAGCTTTCGTCCAGTTGCGCTTGGCTCACGGTGACGCCATTGGATCGCAACCTCACATCATCAGGTCCCCGAATCATTGGCTTGGGTCGCAACAGCATTCGCGCGAAGAGCCATCACGTACCCTTTCGTTCGGTCGTGGCGGGTTGCACGTCTCGCCCTGCACGACTGCTTCACGTTGCTGAAGGCGGGCAGAGTGGCCGTCCTGCGGGAGCTCTTGCATGTGCTGGAGCTGTTTGAAAAGTCAGACTTTAAGCGCCACATGGCAAGGCTATTTGTCGAAGATTTGTGTGTGTGGCTGCAATCCATGAGGTCTGTCGCTTCACAAAATTTAACATATTATTTCAGCGAGTCGGCGGCAGGCCGCCGGTTGGATGCCCTTGCCAAAGCATTGGGCGCCTTGAAAGTCCGAAAAGCTGACACGGCATGGCCCCTCGAAGACCTTGAGCGAGAAGCCAAGGAGGATATTGCCGAGGCGTGATGTCATATGATTGGTCAGTTTTCAACTACATCAGCAGCCGGGAGCTTCACGACTTTGGCAACAAAAAGCGCGCTTGTCCTCGAAACGATTGGGTCAAAGTAAACAGCGCCCTCAATGTCTGCCGGTCTGTGGGGCACACGGCCGTCGGCGGCGCTCACCTGCGGCGTCAGTTTAAGGAAGCTCAGCGGCAAACAAGACGAGCAGTCGGGCAACGGTCCAACAGATGGCGCACAACGTCCTCGTTTTGAGAGTGGGACAAACTGCATGTGCTGTACACTAATGTACCCCCTTCCTTTAAGTTCGCAAACCCATTCTCGATGAGCCCTTGCTGCAGCGTAGCAAGTCCGGCTAGGCGACAAGGGTCAAGGAAGCCTTTTTCGAACTCGTCCCACTCCTTGTGAGAGTACTTGGCGACATGGCGCAACGACCCGTCGTGGGTGCACTCCGCATCAACGAGAACCTTGCCGATGAGGATGAAAGAAGGGGGGGGTCACGCGGTCGTAGGTCGCAGCGGCAGGAGGAGAAACGACGTGGGGGAAGGTCGACGAGAAAAAGAGCTTACTTGCGTCGAGCGGAGGGGCGGCATTGGCTCGCTTGCGTTTCTTGACGAATTGGTGTTTCAACAGTTGAGATGGACGTGATTCAACCGGAGGGGGCGTTGAAAAGCTACACCCATCGGCCAGAAAGAGCCTTAAGCTCCGGCACTCGTATTTTCGAGCGATATTTCTGCGGAGTCACTCGAGCAGAGCTGATGAGACCTGCAAGAACAAAGGCGCTTGAAGTTGCAATCCACGCCCGTGACAGACCCCCTCGCGCCAACCAACTCGCATAGGAGGGCAAGCTTCCCTCCTGGCCATTTAACAGACACTTCATCGCTGCACCTGGTGAACAACAGAGGTCGAGGACATGGTCGCCTTCTCGTACGTCAAGGGTTCTAGCTGCGAATCCAGAAGCTGCATCCATCGCAAAAATCTAAGTGGTTGGACCCGTTTACAAAGACTCACTTGTCCTGATTGGTACCTGCTCGGTCAGTGGAATTCCATTTGGCAGCACAGAGCATCTGAACTGATTGGGTAACTTTCAGGGATGGCGAAAAACGAAGAAAGCCACGGGACGGGCGAACTTTCCGCAGGGAGATTGTCTGGGCGTTCATGCAAGTGAGTTACTCTAGCAATGAGTCCGTAAACTTCAGGAAAGTACCGGAAATATCGAGGGATCACAGCTGAGTACATACTGGGATCAATCTTGTTTAAAAGAAGCCAATCGAGAAACCTTCGAGGAAACACGAAACATGATGTCATCTCAATTTTCACTCACAATACTATTTAAAAAAGTCAAAGTGTACAACGAAATCGCACTCCGCAGTAAGGGCAACATCCGCCCGAGATGTCAACGTGCAATGTCGCATTCAATGGGTCCTCACATTTGGAAACCTCGCAGCACCTCCTCCCGCAGACTTGGCAATCCAATGAACGGTCGACCAAAATCTTCATGCAGATGCAGCATCGAGCTACGACATGAGTCTGATGAGGTCCAACCGCACCAAGACGGTGCTGTAAAATACAAACACCAACTAAATCCTCAACATTGATCACCTCTGCTGAATCAATGAGTGGCCCTAAACCCTTTTGCCTCTATAACACAGCGGGCATTTCTCCGTTCGATCCCCATTCACTTCGGCTAGCCGCCGGTCAAGGTCAGGCCCACCTTCTATCCCGATGCTTCTTGCATACGCCGACAACACAGAAATCGTA
>JAIYDP010000503.1 GCA_027487435.1 Verrucomicrobiaceae bacterium
AAGTGAAGCTGAAGGGTCACTTGAAAAAGCAGAGGGGGGGGGGTACTGTGCGCGGAGCTGCGCTTCGGTATGGGGGGGGAGGAAGTAAGCGACGCGCGGTGCATCGAAGGGGTCGGAGGGGTCGACGGCAAGGAGGCCGCAAGGGCAAATCAGGGCGTCGAGAGGGGGGGGGGGGATGGACTCCTGCGCGCCATCTAAAAAATCGCGCAGTGTTTGGACCCTTTTCTTTAAGCGCATTTCATCCAAAACAAACGAAGAGGATGGGATGATTTTTCTTTTTCTTTTGATGTGCATCACTGCCCCCCCCCCTCCCACCCCACCTCCTCCCGACGACAAGGAGGAGGGAAAATAATTCTAGGGCATTTCCGTGATATAGAGAAAGAGAAATGACAAGACAAATAAACGAAAGAGCCGAAAGGCCATCAATTTTTTGACAAGTCTATTTTTAGATCAATCACCAGCTTGATGGGAGAAGCGCTGCAGACGCGCCGGCCTCAACCCTCACGGAGGTGGGGGTGTAAATCTCCTTCAGCGCAGCCTATCAGAAGTTAACAAAACAGACCCAAATTTGTACTTTTAACTGATTCCTGATGGCGCGCTTCGACACGTCACTGGATTTCCGCATTTCATTTTCGCTCACGCAGACGCCGCAAGGGGGGGCCCCATCTTCAAACCGCACACAGCCAAAAAACCGTTGGGAGAGCTTGTCAAACGCACGCGCAGGGATTTTGCGCCGGAGCGTGTGGGTGGGGGTCAAATTTCCGTGGGGGCAGGCCAAATCCTCGTTTAGGACCCCCCCCTCCGGAAATCGATCGCCGGCTCGCGCCCCTATCAAATTAAAAAAGAAAAAAGGATGGGAATGTGAGCACAGTCAAGCGCAGAGGTGGGGTCAAGTCGCAGCTTTCGAAACCCCCCCCCCCCCCCTGGTTCCCCCACATGCAAGAATGAAATCATCATGACCAAATATGCACATATACGTATCAACAGTGGCGGGGTGCAAAACACGACGCGTCGCTCAAACATCCGTTTGGACTTACTCTTTAACGTCGCGACCGAGACCCAAACCAAATGGCCGTCTTCGCCGTCTTGCAACAAACTAACAAACTCCGCCATGTCGTCCTTTAACTCCCCCTCCTCCTCCACGCCCCGCAACCAATCGCGCGCGCAGGTCAAACAAACGTCCCGCGGCGTGCAGCGCGGCCCCCCCCAGTACCGCGCCTCCAGCAGCTCGTACGCCTCCTGGAGAGGCGTTAAAAGTCAAGCAAACAGCTCTTTTAAAGAGTGAAACCCCCGCCCCCCCTCCCTACTGCGGGCAGCAGCTTGGCTGTTGACGCCGTATGCGCAGGGGAGGGGGCGCCATGTGGGCACAAACAGGGTGTGTTTGTTATCTCCCCGGGAGATGCACCCCCCCCCTCCGTCATCCCCGCGGCCCAGCGCCGCAGCCACAGCGCCGAAATGAAGCAAAACGAATCTGGCGCCTATGAGGGGGTCAGCAGGGGCGTTGAGGGGGGAGGGGGGCGCTACGTTGATAACATCGTCGGGGGTGCGCGATTTAACAACCTCCTTTATTTTTGAAAATAATTTAAAATCTGCGTCGGCGACGGCGCGTGCGGCTGCAGCAGCGGCTGCGCACTCCCGGCGGGACGCATCGAAGGCGAAGTTGTCCGCCGTCACAGCGGCGGCGTCGGTAGGGGGGGGGGGGATGGCGGCGGAGTCTGCGGACTCGACGGCGCGGTAAAGAAGGATGTAAGCGTTTTTAAATAGGCTGGGGGAGGGGGGGTCAGGGGAGGAGGAGGAGGGGGCTGGCGTGGGGGCGCGATTGTTTGATTTTCTTTTTTGGGGGGGTGATGTGAGGAGGGTGGGGGGAGGCACAAATCGTCGCCGTCGAGGGGGGGGATGGGGCCGCTGAGGTCCTGCACGACCTCGTCGTCAAAAAGGCGCCACGAGCTGCTTTCTTGTTAGGCTTTAGCTCACGTTGCGGGCGTCGGAAATCCTAACTAACCCCCCCCCCCCCCCCCCAAACCCGTTGGGGTCCTTGACGTAGGCGACGTAGTGGCCGCTGAGGGCACCCGCGCCTTTGTGCGCGACGAGGCCGATGAGGTCGTACGACGCGGGGACGCCGAGGACGTCCGTGTTGAGAAGCGAAGGGAAGCGAAGGGAAGTGGAGATCTTCTTGCGCTTATCCGCGCGGTAGTCGTAGACGAGACGCTGCAGCCGAATCAAAAGGACCTACCCGCTGTTAAATCAAAAAGGGGCAGAGCGTTGACAAAGTCGCAGCTCACGCCCACTGCACCCCCACAGCCCCCCCCAAATTCCAGAGAATTCATTCTTTAGCGTACGTTTGGCATGCGCTGGTAAACCACGCCGCGGAGGGCGTCTGACTTTTGGCCACATGCGCCGCAAGAGTACTGGTTAAGGCCGTCAAGGCGCTCGTGGCGGAGGAGGGAGAGGAAGGCGTCGTCGAGGGAGGGGAGGGGGTCGCCGGTGAGGGAGGAGAGCGGGGCGTCGAGGATTTGAAAGGGGGAGGGGCTTCGGGAGATGTTGGCGCAGGAGAGGCATTTGGTTTCGTACGCGAGGAGGCCGCTGAAGGGGAGGGGGGTCTGGGGGGGGAGGTGCTCTTCTAAGTACGCAAGCATGAGGGAGAGGAACCTGAGGGGGGGGGGGGGGGGAAGTTAAAGGCGCGGACGGTGTTGTGGGACATCGAGCAGTAGCGGGGGGGGGGGGTACTCGTGGATGTCCTGCTGGATGGTCGGGGGCAGCATCATGGCCTCGAGGAAGGGGGAGGGGTCGATGGATGGGCGTTCGGAGAGGAGGAGGGAGGCGAAGAGGCGGCGCAGCGTGAGGAGGCAGCGATCAGCCTGTGAGTGTGATTAGACATCAGAGAGGGGGGGGGTTGCTAAACATCATCGGGTAGCTTGAAGAGGGCGTCGCGAACTTGGGGTATCCTGTAAAGGATCTGCAGGTCTGTCAGCGGACGGACGTGGGAGAGGGTGCCTGGCAGGTGCTGTTGACGTAACACGTTGCGCCGAGGTTCTTTTACGAGTTAAAATTTAAAAAATGGACACTCACGCGAAGTCCTCTTGCGGAGGAGGGCACTTGCACGTCTGACTCTGCTGGCTGAACGGATTTCCGCTTCTTGACGGGCTGTCTCAGCAGCCCCAAGCCGACGAGGCAGTTTGGGTTGTTCTTGCAATTTACAGAGGACCTTGCATGGCCTCCGGAGCCTTTGCGGTGAGTTGATATGCTGAGAGGGCTTGGCGCACCGTCTCCGCAAGGCGACGGTGATATCCTGAGCAACGCGGCGATGTCGGCTGGGAAGATTTTGCCATCTCCGGCAATGGCTTGGAGAATTCGACGTGTCTCGACCTCGCCTGCTTCCACCTGGGATCGACTTCTTTTCATCTCATGACAGAGAGGTCCCAATTTCTTACTCGTTAGCGCGCCTTGAGAGATGGTGCCAGCAGATGGGGATCCTTTTTTTAAAACGTGTGCAAAAATGTGAAGCAAAGAGAACTTGCGAGGTGCTCCGCTCGAAAACCTCCTCTTTGGTTGCGGTTTAAGCGTCGTCTTTGGACATCTTTACGAACCGTACTCTTTGCTTGCCTTTGGCCTTTTGACACTTTTCTTTAATGACACATCAGGTTTTGTGACCGAGTGTCTCTGGGTGCATGTGGGATGCTCTATTTTCCTTCGTATTTAATTATTTTGTTACTCTGAACACCCTCTTCTCGTAAGACTTCAATCGTTTCTGTGTCAACGATTTTCTCCCTCTCTCTGCTGTGATCGAACCCTATTCTGACTGCTGTGAAGATACCTTTTCACCCATAGAATATGAGCATTTTCATCATTGATTGTCCGTTTGTTTACCGTGCGTCCATAATGCCATAGGAGCTCATGGCTTGGTCGGTTTTGTGATTTCAGCCTCAAGGTGAGTGTCATGGAGAGTGTTTTATTCGTATTTTGCAGTGATCGAACGTACATCTGATCTCGCTGAAGATACTTCTTCACCCATAGAATATGAGCTCGTCCTTTGTCCAGATTCTCAATTTTGAGACTCTTTTATAAATTGTTAGATCGCGGCCCCGCCAACGCCGAGGATGTAAGAACTCTTGGTCGCTTCATTCACTGAAGCAAGATGACTGAAGCATGAGCACTCACTATTTCAATGCATCGCAGCCACGCCCATGGCGTCTGCTCCTACGTTTCAACCTGTAGAGCAGCTGCACTGTTATCTCAGCCGTGGTAAAATAGCACGGTAGAGCTCCTATCAATACTACTTTAAGGCTACGATACAAGCAAAAGAGGGTTCTGACGCTGCGTCAGTGGCGAAGAGGAATGTCCCGCAGCTCTCTCCGCGAGCACCAAAATTCTGAAAGAACTATACAGAGCACCATGGCGATGAAGTTGCAGGCCCACCATTGCCAATCTTGAGGAAACCCAATAAAAATTGCGCAAACAATGAGGTGAAGTAGGTACAGGGTGGATCCATAGTCGAGACACTTTCTTGACCGCTCTACGATGAGAAAAACGTAGAAAGAGCTGTAGAGTGAGAAGGTGACTACACAAAGAAAGACCATGCAATGCCGTTAAAGAGAGTGGAGATTACAGTCGAATAGCCAAACATGGAGTTGGAGCGAAAAGGAAAGGATCCTAGGAGCTGCTCCATTGAAACGTGGAGACCAGTGGCAAAGTCAACGGACAGCAAGACAAGCCCAAGGCTTAGGTAAAAAACGCACTGCAGAGTGACTATTTGACTGGCTGGTTAGGGGGTCGTCTAAGGCGCTCGAACCTTACAACAAGAAGTGGGTCAAACCTCTCTGCAGCGTAAAACATCCCCCAAAAGATACTTAAAAATCATTTTAAAGGAAAATTGAGCTTTCCTTTCATGGGCTGAAGCCGTTTTTCAAAATGGACTTCCTGCCATCTCCCGAAGCGGATCTACTTGATGTTGTGAAGGAGGAAGCCCGAAGGAAGTTTGTACGGAAGCGTTGGAGAATGGCATTTCGTAAAGTCTTGTTCAATCTGCGCATGAGTGCGAACCGCATGTCGAGGGCGCTGCTGAAAGATGCTCTGCGACGAGTCTCCCTTGCGCGCCAAACAGGCTTCCTTGATCTCAGGTATTGGACACCATGCACTCACTTACCACCTTCCAGCAAGATGAGGATTCGAGAGGTCCCGAACGAGACGTTCGACCTCCGCAGCGTCAAGACCATCTGGCTGCAAGAAAACCAAATCCGTCGCATCCCCCCCGGCATCGGCAACCTCACATCCCTCACACAGCTTCGCGTGTTTAAAAATCAACTCGGCTTCCTGCCCCCCGAGATCGGCCAGTGCTCCCTCCTGCAGCTCCTTTGGCTCGACCACAACGCCATCGCCGTCCTCCCCCGCGAGATCGGCGCCCTCACCAACCTCACGACCCTCTCAATCGTCTCAAACCCCCTCACCAGGTTTCCCCTCGAATGCGGCGCACTCAAAAACCTCCGCAAGTTCGACTTCGACCAGTCCCGCGTCCTTTACCCCCCCCCCGAAGTCTCCCGCCGCGGCGTCAAAGTCGTTGTCGATTTTCTCAAGCGCATCCTCGCGTCGCGCGAATCAAACAAGCTCTCCCTCGCGTACGCCCCCCCCCCCCTCCTTAACCGGCGGCAGATCGTGGGGTCTCAAAGCCCTTCCGCTTGAAGTCACCGCGCTGTCCTCGCTAACAGAACTGACCCTTTTTTTAAATCAAATCCAGCGCCTCCCCATCCAACTCGGTCGCCTCACGGCGCTAAAGTCTCTAAAAGTCGACGAAGAAAAGCTAGTTTTCCCACCCATGGAAGTCGTCGCCGAAGGCCTCCAACACATCCTTTCGTTCCTCCGCGCCATCGACGCATCCTTCGCTTCGCGCGAGCTCATTTTCGAAAAAATCGCCCTCCCCACCATCCCCGCGGAGGTGTGCGGCGTCGTCACCCTCCGCACCCTCTCCCTCGCCCAAAATCAAATCAAGCTCGTGCCGCGCGAAGTGTCGCAGCTGACGACCCTTCGCTATTTAAATCTGGACTTTAACAGGCTTGTCACGCTGCCGGAGGAGCTCTCCGCCGTCGCTTCGCTTCGCTGCCTGCATGCGTCGCACAATTCGATTTCGTTCTTGCCCGACGTTTTTTCGGCTCTAACAAACCTGGAGGAAATATCTGTTACGCATAACCGCCTAAGAACCCTTCCCCCATCCTTTTCCTTCGCTTCCGCGCTCGAAAGTGTGGACGTCAGCCACAACCGCCTCACCGCCCTACCCGACGGCACCCACCACCTCCGCTCCCTTTCAAATTTAACAGTTTCTTTTAATGCTATCTCCCGGCTCCCCCGAGGCCTCGGCGCATCCACAGCCCTCCTCTCCATTCGCGCCTTCCACAATCCCATCATCTGCCCCCCTCCCCCCCTCCTTGCGGCCAATGCCACCCCCGTCCCGGACTGTGGCCTCAGCGCGACGGCGTCGAAGGACTCGAAGAGTCGTCTTGCGTTGCGGTGGAACCTCAAGGCCTCAAACGTCACGCAGAAGGACCTCGCCAGGACCTCCCCCCTCCAAAACTACCTCCGCGGCGTGTGGGGGGGGGAGATGGGGGAGGTGTGCGACGTCAGCGGCGTCGGCCTCACCGCCGTGCCCCTCGACGTGGGGGAGCTCCTCGCCCTGACCGCCCTCTCCCTCGCCGCCAACCGCCTCGTCGGGCTGTGCCCGTCCCTGCGCGAACTGACGCGCCTGACGAGGCTTGACGTCAGCCGCAACTTCCTGCGTGACATCGGCGACGTCGTGGGGGCGTACCCGGCGCTGACGGAGTTGGACGTGGCCAAAAATCAGCTCATCTCCCTCCCCAAGGAGCTCTGCCTCTGCACCCGCCTCGTCCACCTCCACACCGCCGGCAACCCGATCACCTTCCCCCCCCATGACGTCATGGCACTCGGCCCGTCCCGCATCCTGCCCTTCCTCGCCATTGCCAACGCGGCGCGCGAGACGGGTGAGCTGTCCCTCGCCGGCTCAAACCTCTCCTACATCTCCGAGCAGGTCTTTTGCTTCGACTTCGTCACCGCCCTCGACCTCTCCGCCAACGCCATCGACCGCATCCCCCCCGCCGTCACGCGCATGCACACCTTGCGCGCGCTCACAATGTCCCGCAACGTCATTGACCGCCTGCCGGACAACCTCCGCGGCCTGTCGAACCTCTCCTCCCTCGACGTCTCCTCCAACGCCGTCACGTCCGTCCCCCCCTCCCTCTCCCACCTCGTCTCCCTCGTCTCCCTCGCCCTTAACAGAAACAAAGTCCCCTCCCTCCCCGACGGCATGGGCCTCCTCACGCGCCTCACGTCCGTCAACGCCGCCTCCAACGCCCTCACCCGCCTCCCCTCCGACCTCGGTGCGCTAACAAATCTCACAGTCCTTAACTTAGCCTACAACGCCCTCCCCGTCACCCCAAACTCCTTCTCCGGCCTCACCGCCCTCACCCACCTCTCCCTCCGCGCCAACGCCCTCCCTTTCTACCCCCCCGGCGTTGTTGCCGCCTCCTCCCTCACCCTCCTCAATTGGGACGACAACCCCCTCATCGAGCCCCTCAAGACCCTTCGGTCCGACCCCCCCGTCCTCATGACAGTCCTCCAGCGCCTCCACGACGCTGGTCAATCCCGCCGCCTCGACCTCCGTGCGCTCGGCCTTGCGCATGTCCCCGACTTTGCCCTGGCGCAGCACGCGCTGATGGAAATGGGCGTCCTCCTCCCGCGCCTCACCGCCCTTTGGCTCGACGGAAACGTCCTGACCGCCATCCCCCCCTCTTACTCCCTCCTCACCGTCCTCACCCTCCTCTCCCTCCGCGACAACCGCGTCGCCGCCCTGCCCCCTACGCTCGGCTCCATCACCACCCTCTCCGTCCTTCTCCTTTCAAACAACCGCCTGAAGACCCTCCCATGCGACTTCGGCACCGTCCCCGAGATGGAGCGCGTCGACGTCACAAACAACCCCATCGACGCACCCCCCCCCGAAATCTTCGCATCCCCTCCCGACTTTTTCCTCCGCTACTGCCGCGGCCTCCAATCCCTCCGCGCCAGGGGGTCCCTCCTGTGGCAGGACCTGGGCCTCCACTCCCTCACCACCCTCCGCGCGATGCTCCCCACCCTCCCCCTCACCCCCGACCGCATCTCTTTGATTGACGTCTCCGGCAACACCCCCCTCGTGTCGATTGAAGGCGCCGTCCTGCGCGGCCTTGTCGGCCTCACCCGCCTCGTCGCCGCCCGCTGCGCCATCGTCGCCATCTCAACCGTCCTTGCAGCCCTTCCCCTCCTCAAATCTATTGACCTCTCGGCGAATAAAGTCATCCGCATCCCCCCGATCATCGGGACGATGACGGCACTGGCAGAAATTCAAATCGCCACCAACCCCACCCTCGAGTCCCCCGCGACGGAGCTCGTTGCTCTTGGCACCCCGCACATGAAGCGATTTCTCGCTGTTATGTTCGCCTCCTTGGCGACCCGCGCCTGCGACCTCTCGTCGTTTTCCCTCCGCCGCTTCCCTCCTTGTACTTTTGACTTGACATCCATCACCGACCTGCGCGCGGACGACAACGACGTGGAGGAGGTGTTGGAGGAGATTGGCGTCCTGACGCAGCTCGTGACCCTCTCCCTCCGTCGCAACCCCCTCCGCTCCCTCCCCTCCGCCATGTCCGCCCTCGTCCGCCTCCGCACGCTCCTCCTCTCCGACACCCCCCTCCCCCGCCTCCCCCCCCAAGCCGGCGAGCTCTGCGCGCTCGACACGCTTGACCTCTCCAACTGCGCCTCCATGGTTTCCCCCTCCCCCCTCTTGCGCACCTCCCCCCCCCAAACGATCGTCGCCTACCTCCGCCGCTGCCTCACCTCCGCCGCCTCCCTCCGCCTCCTCGTCGACGACATCCCCACGGGCCTCCTCCCCGTCGAGGCCTTTGACGTCCCCTCCCTCTCCGACCTCTCCGCCGCCGGCGCCGCCATCGCCGCGCTGCCCCCCTCCCTCGACGGCCTCACTGCCCTCACCCGGCTCTGCGTCGCGCGCAACGCCATCGCCGACTGTCACCCCTCCCTCTTTGAAATGCCCGTCCTTCGCACGCTCGACCTCTCCGCCAACGCCATTTCCACCCTCCCCCCCCAAATTGCCCGCATGTCCTCCCTCTCCACCCTCCTCCTCGCAGCCAATCAAATCCGCACCCTCCCCCCCGAAATCTCGGCCTGCTCCGCCCTCTCTCACCTCGACGTCTCCTCCAACCCCTTGGAAACCCTACCCCCCCCCCTCTCCCTCTGCCCCCTCACCGCCCTTGTTGTTGACCCTCACGAGGATTCAAAATTTAAATTCCCCCCCGTCCCCGTCCCATCGCAGGGCACCCCCCAGCTTGTTGCGTTTTTGTCCCACTTCCTCCACGCGCCGTCAAAACGCACCCTCCCCCTCTCAAATTTCTTCTTGCGCGCCGTTCCCCCGGAGGTGGCGCCGCTGACGGCGCTGACGGCGCTGGCGTTGGCTGGCAACGACTTAAAAGCGCTGCCCGACTTTATGTCCGATTTAACTTGCTTAACGATTTTAACTCTTAACGACAACCAGTTGTTATCTCTCAACCCCGTCGTCGGCGCCATCCTCGAGCTGCGCGAGTTAAATTTAACAAACAACCTCATCGTCGACTTGCCGCCAACGCTATGGGGCCTGACTAACTTGACAAACCTCTATTTAACAAATAACAAGATAACAGCGATATCCCACAACGTCTCCACCCTCCACCGCCTCGCGCGCCTACACGTCGGCGGCAACTCCCTTCGCTTCCTCCCCTTCACCCTCGTCCTCCTCCCCTCCCTCCTCGACCTCCGCTTCGAGGGCAACCCTTTCAAATCCCCCCCCCCCCCTATTCAGGACGGCGGCATGCGCGCCGTGCTCGACTTCTTCGCGCGCATCCGCGACGCCGCGAGCAGCGAGGGGGTGCTTCGCTTCGCTTCGCTTCGCCTCGCTTCGACCCAAAATCAACTCCTCGACGTAGCGGCGGCGCGCGTGGTCGACCTCTCCCACAACGCGCTAACAACCATCGCGTCCGATTTTGTTATTTTAACCCGTGTCGAGTCCCTCAACGTCGCGCACAACCGCCTTCAGACCCTCCCCCCCCTTATTGGCGCGGTCACAACCCTCACCACCCTCGACGTCAGCAGCAACCCCCTCTCTAAGTTCCCCGACTCTATTTGTTATCTTTTAAATCTCGCCGCCCTCGACCTCTCCTGCGGCGCCGCAACGACCCTCCCCGACCGCTTCGGCGCACTGTCGGCCCTCACGTCCCTTCGCGCCGCGCACAATCACCTCGCCACCCTCCCGCCCTCCATGAGCGCCCTCCTAGCGCTAACAGAACTCGACGTGTCCTTTAACTCGCTAACAAACCTCCCCAATTTTCTTCTTTTAACTCGCCTCACGTCCTTCGACCTCTCCTCCAACCGCATCGCCTACCTCCCCTCTTTCGTCGGCGGCCTTCACGCGTACCACAAGCTCGCGACCGTTCGCCTCGACAACAACCCGTTCATCCTCCCCCCCCCCGAAGTTGTCAAACGGGGCCTCAAGGTCATCCTCGAGTACGCGCTGCGGCTGTTTCGCACGCGGCTGTCGTCGGGGCTGGACCTGCGCGGGCTGGAGCTGACGGCCCTGCCGGAGGACGTCCTCGCGATGGCGCAGCTGGAGGAGCTGAAGGCGGATAAAAATAGAATAACAGAAATACCGCAGGCTATTTACAGGCTTTTTAATTTAAGGGAGCTCTCCATGTGCGACAACCTCCTCCACACCCTCCCCATGCAGCTTTTTTTCCTCACGACCCTCTCCATCCTACGGCTGTCCCGCAACAGGTACCCCCCCCCACCGTCCCACCCCCAACCCCCCCCTCACCGATTTTGTGTTTTATCGCCTCGTTGCAAATACCAATGCGATTAAAAATAAAAATTAAATTATAAAATATAATTTCTTTTTTGGGTCATGATGGCAGCTCCCCTACTTTCTTTACGATTTAGTCCTTATTCCCCCCCCCCCCCATGCTCCCCCTCCTTATTTTTTGCACCCGTGCTGCCTCTTTTTCTTCTCTGCTCGTCTTTGGATTTTGTCTTCTCTTGTTTTCATCACATTTAGTTGTTAACTTTATACTTCTCAACCCCCCCCCCCCCCCATAGCAAGTCACCCCCACGAGCGCCACCC
>JAIYDP010000048.1 GCA_027487435.1 Verrucomicrobiaceae bacterium
GATCAACCGCTGACGCATTCGCTGGTTGAGGCTGTGCGAAAAAGATTTCCACAAGAGCTGGGTCCGACTGTGGGGTGTTTGCCGAGGCCTTACTTTGACTACGTCGTGGGCCGCGTGGAAGAAGTCACAAACAGCAACAGTGAGAAAATGGGGATGCGGCCCAACTGGATCGTTTGTCGAAAGGTGGAGGGAAACAAGTGCAACTTCGTCTTTGTTAAACCTGCACTTGACACGGCCATGTGGGGTCAACAAAACGTCACTGTTTCAATGGAGCTGATTCTGGACGTGGGGTATCACGCGTTCATGCTGCAGACTCTGTCGAACCTCAAGTTCTCAAAGGTTTCGACAAGGCCGACGAAACTGATTGCGTCGATCATAAAAGCTGAGCACGACATGCTCGAGCTCTTTGTCAAGATGTATGTTCGCAAACCAATCGAAAACTACGCGCTTGCGGCGAGGATGGCTGAGGAGGTTCGATCTCGATCATACGAGGGGGTGTTTGTCGACTGCATCAATTTGACAATCAGCGGGTACGGCGCGTTTGTTGACAAGGTCATTCGCTCTGTGAGATGAGCATGATGACGACATTAAACCATTGTAAACTTTCGAGATCGTCACGCATGCTCCTGCAATTTCCAAGCGCTCTGTCATCCTCGGACACAAGTTGAAACACAGTTTTGGTGGGGAAGTTGTGATGGGACTTCAGCGGAGAGGGCAGAAGTGTGCACGCCATGAGCCGACAAAGACGTCTGGAAAAACTGTCTCGAGCCTGTGGTGGATCAAACAGGAGACTGCAATGAGAAAGCGTCCTCAAATAGCGGGGCGGCTTCTCGTACCAGGAGAGTAAAGAATTTGAATGAAGGGGCCTGAGTCGCAAGCCGCAAGCCGCAAGCCGCACGCCGGTGCATCCATTTGTAAAATTAAAGAAACAACTGTAAAATTTCTCAAAGACAGTTCGATGGCGAAAACGCTCGAGAAAGTTTTCACCCTCTCTGCTCTCTCTGTCCAATCTGTCCGAGCGGCTGTGTACGACATCATTCACCACCACATGGACAACACCGTCGCTCTCAGCTTGGAGGAAGTCTCCGCGGCAACAGACGGCGAAAATGTGATTGTCAGCGTGAATGCAGCGGGCGTACTTCCAAGGGATCGTAATGTTATGGACAGAATATTGAAGCGGATAGTTATGCAAACAATCTCAAGGTCAGATATGCCAGACTTTCGTCGTGCGAGGACTCGCAGGTGCTTCCAGATTGCCTCAAGGTTTGGCGGTCAACTCTTTGACCGAAACGGGGACGTATTTCTCCTCGGCACGCAAGAGACTGTGTTCACAATCCAGCATCTGCTCCTTGACGACCTTTCTTCAACTGCAGTCATGCCATGGTGGGCCCTCGAGACCCTCGATTGCTTCGGCCACTCGCTTGACAATAACTTGGATCCTGAAGCGATACAGTTCGACGGAGACAGTGAGGTGTCTTTGATTCGAGTGACGGGACGGCAATCGCTATTGAAGGAGCTGATGGGCAACTTCAACGCGCTTAAACTTTCGTCCTACAAT
This sequence comes from Verrucomicrobiaceae bacterium, assembly GCA_027487435.1. Classification (GTDB taxonomy): domain Bacteria; phylum Verrucomicrobiota; class Verrucomicrobiia; order Verrucomicrobiales; family Akkermansiaceae; genus UBA956. The sequence goes on from JAIYDP010000048.1 coordinate 1,559, forward strand.
CGTTTTCACCCCGACTATCGCACGCTTCTCGCGTCGTGGCCCCACAAAAAAACCTTGGATGATGGCCGACGGCTAGTCAGCGTCAGCAGTGGAGTCATTTACGTCGCCAGCTCTCGTCGCCCCCCCCCTGTTTGGCCATTGCACCCTCTGTTCTATCACATCCCCGTCTTTGCTGACGTCGCAAAGCGTCACAACCTGAGGTCTACAGTCTCGTCGACGCCAAGCGTGAATGGACGGGAATCAGATGTTTTCGCTTTCATGACGTTGACAGCAGCCTCGACATTGTCCACCGTTGCGTCAATGCGCTGTCTTGAACGTCTCGTCGTCAATCTTAACAAACACACGACGTGGAAGTCTGCGGGCAATGGCAATGGCAATGGCAACGCTGTCGTCGATTTGAAGAGCTCAGACGTGATTGCTATTGAAGTGGGCGACCTCGTCTGCCCTGCCCAACAACTCTCCAACTTTCAGCTCGTTTCGGCAAGAGAGAAGTCCGCAATCGTTGAGCTCTGGGCGGCTCTTGGCGAAGCTGTGGTTGCGACGAATCCGACAATCGTCGACAACGCGTGGCCAATGCTCGAACAGAACGACGTTGCCCTGGGGTGCGGCGTCATGCGTCGGAACGCACCCCGCGCTATCGTTGCGCCTCTCATCTTCCACGTCGACGTCGTTGAATTAATTTTAAACTCGGCTCGTTTTGGAAAGCTGGACTCTGGCATTCTCACCTTTGAGGCCCTTTGCGTGATCTTTCAAAATGGGGCCGGAGCTCAATATTGTGTCATCGACGCTTTGATTGCGAGCAAGGAGCCGTACTCGATCTGCTCAATCGGACTTTCAGACACGACCGGGTTCATGCGCGAGTTCTTTTGTGTGATTGATGCCCGCAACGTCATCGTGTCGAAGTCTGCAACTGTTTCCGCAAATGCTGCGCCCAAATACGGTGGGCAGCCACCCTTGCAGAGCCGCGATGTCGTTTTGGGGCAACGAGCTGTTTCTCACGTTGAGGGGCACATGAAGGCGCTCATTGAAGGTCGCGTTCAGGCGTTTGCGGGGCTACGGTCTCAGGCGTTGATTGAGGCGGAGTTTCAGGCGTTCATTGAAAAAACAATCAAGGCTTCCTCTGAGAAGCCGTCGATTTCAATTCAAGACGTCATTTTGCACGCGCTCAAACACCCTTGCCCTAATGCTTGTGAAAGTCAAGTGCAATGCGACAACATCATTGTGGCTGTTGACAACCATGTGCGCGTCCCGGATGTGTTGCTCCAAGACGGAGCCCTCCATTACGCGCTGTCCCGCTGCCCTGCCTTGGTGTCGCACTTGGGGAAGTACCTCTCCAAAGCGCATCCTCCACATCATTTCAGCTCTCTCGCCAAGGACGTCGTTGTCAGCGA
>JAIYDP010000334.1 GCA_027487435.1 Verrucomicrobiaceae bacterium
GGGGGGGGGGGGGGGTTGAACCTTGCGGATAAAAGCGCGCTGCGGCATAAATTTGCCGTAAATCCTGTGCAAGATAGTCTTTAAGTACTCACGTTCTCGAGAATCTTCAGCATCGAAGAGCTCCAGAAACTGCGGATGGGTGTGATTGACATGATTGGGCAGGTCAAACTTTGACAATGAAGGCGGAGTCAAAATATTTCTTCGCGATTTTGGCATCGGTAAAATCGGACACGATGAAACGAAGAAACACCTCGTAAACGACATGCCTACGTCGTGAGGAGGATCGTAAAGTGCGCCGACGTGTGCATCCACGCGGGCTCCATGATGGGTTCGTCCTCATCTGATGGGTTGGGGGCACACCCGATGCTGCAGACCTGGATCAAACGGTGTCTCCGATGACCTGCTCGGCAACGGACGAAAAATGTTAGACGCGACCTGCAGGCTGTGAGGGGCTGCCGGCATAAGCGGCTGGATACCATGTTCATGATTTCTTGGATGGTGCTCTCCGTAAAAAAGGACTTGACATGTTGGAGATATTCATTGATTTCAACAAGCGTCTACTGACTTAGACCATTAACGCAAACATGCTACTGCTCTCTTCACTTCCTTTTCTGCCTGAAATCCGGAATCGGGTCCAAAGTCGAATCGGTTGGCACAGAGCTTCAACTTCCGAATGAGCAGTGACGGCCTTTCCGAAGCAGGAACTTCTAGCCCTCTCAGAACAGACAGTATCGCACTACCTTTGAACGAAGGAAGGTGCTCAAGAACGAAATTCGGACTGTTCTTGATTGATATCTCCATGGCACCCACCCGTTCAAACAACTAACAAACTAGATTGTTTTCTTTTCATTAAATTTTTGTGATGCACAGCTCTCGCGGGGGTTGCGAACGCGAAACCTCGAATACAAATGATTTCAGGAAACTGGCCAATTCAAATCATTCCTCGCACAAATAGCTGCCAATTTGAAGAAGACAAATACAGAATCGATCCTAACAGGCTTTTAATCAATTTGTTAGAGTGGACATACATGTTTTCGTTACGATTGATAATTCGATCTAGACTCTTGCATCAAGCGTCCTCCGAAGGTTCCTCTGCGATTGCTCCATTTGAGCTCCATCCTCTCACCTCTTGCTTTGTTGACACAATTGCCGTAGAGCTTGTATGCTCTGATTCTTTTCGAGCTGCTCGTCGACCATTCTTCACAGGCCTCTTCTTCTTCGAAGAGAACCACAAAGCTAACTCTTTTTGCTCATCTAGCATAGACGTTAGCGCTCTGCATGATGTCAGCTGAAACAAAGATGTCGACGCACTGATTGTTCATGTCAAGGCAGCAAAGCTCACAAACAGGAGTCACGCGACAAAAAAAATCAGAGCTTCGCCGTGTGTGCGTTATGAATGCTTCACAGACTTCCCGTGGAGGATTCTTCCGCCCCTTTGATGTCAAATGAAGACAAGGTCAAGCCGACCTTTTCCAGTAACAGCGTCAGGATCTTGAAGTCCATCTTCTTGTCGACCATCCCAGGCCCAGCGGCAAGTTTTTCCGCTTGGTCTCCGTCCTCGTCCATCCGGACCCCTCGTGACGGCTCTGCGTCAGCGAGGCTCCTCATGAGCTGCGGGCAGTGGTGCGCCAGCACCATCCGAAATGGCAGCTCACACGGGAGCCCCTTCGCATCTGCGCTGTCAATTAGACCAGACACCCGCAACCTCGCCTCCCGCAAACGGGGCAGACCATGTTGTCAACGACGTGGCCGTCGGGGGCTGACGCAGCCGTCGCGACTTTTCCCACCGGTCGCGAAGGGAAGCTAAGGGGCGTACGCGGGACGCGCGTTTTTGTGGACTCTGACGAGTCGCCGTTGATGAGTTGCATGTTTCCGCACCAGAGGAGGTACAGGCGCTTGTCAAGGCCGATCTTAAAGTAGAGGACCATCTGCCAAATGCGGTAGGGGGGGGGAAGAAGTGACATGATGTGATCCGCAATCATCGACACTTTGGACTGCAGTCGAGTCCGCAACTCGTCGCTCAAAACCTTCTCTGCGGCAAATCAGCCCCCCCCCCCTCCCTTTCTCCTTACGCAAGACGCTGCAGTACTCGGGCCCATCAAATGACGCTGCGCGCTCATGCAGGGGGATGGTGGCTGGGCGTATCAAGAAGGATTTCTTCAAACAAACGGTCATGGATGTCATGGACGTTGCCACGCATTTCAAATTTGATGGCATGGGGCGTCCACCAAACGCGCAGCAGGGCTAACAGAATGAGCGATTTAGACAGGGTGCTGCACAATTTCGACGACTCCCCGGCATGACAAACCTCTGGATAATGCCGCCGAAGTGATCCTCACGAAGGCGGTTGGAAAAAAAGAACTCCAGGCCCTTCTCGTCGAAATATTCGATGCACGGGATCTCGTCCCCATTGTCGTTGTGCTTTGTGTACACGCGGTACGCGAAGATGTCGTGCGAAAGGAACCGAGCGGCTTTGTAGGAGCGGAACTGCGTGAGGATGTTTGACGGCGCGAGGTCTTGCACCTGCGCGCGTGAGCGGAGGCGGAGGGGGAGAGGCACTTTGTACTTTCGGACCAGCATGTCATTGCTTGAGAGGAACCAGCTGTAGGGGCGCTGATTTCTGCGTCGCCTTAGATGATTTTAATTCAATGCGAGCGCACTTGACGATGATCGTGTCGGGGATGGCCCACTCCTCCCCAAACTTGGTCGGGTCTCTCGACGTCGCCAAGTAGTCGAAAAAGACCTCCATCCAATTGACAGAGTCCACCTCCCACGACGCAGGCAAAGTCAGGCGATTGCCCCGCCCCAAGACGGAGGAGAGGCTCTCCCAGTAAGACCGTTCGATGTCCGTCTTAAAGCGGGCAGAGGGCTGCACGTCAGCGTCTTGCTCAAGCGCCTCGAGGACTTTAGCGCCAGTGCGCTCTCGTTTCTCTCGCTCTTTCAACACAATCTGCTTCACTCGAGCCGAGTCCGCTTTGTTTCGAGATGACAACGTTTCCAAACGAAACCTGCTGCGGGATTGGTCCGTTCCCATGTAGCTGCTGAACTTCTTTGAGGGCGACCGCTCTAGCTTGGACGCGCCTCGAGACAGCTTTGAGGGCACTAGGGTTCGTAAGACGAAACTGAGAATGAAAAACTGGAAATTGGGCCTGAGTCCGAAGAGGCGCTCAAAACGTCGACAGCGGTCGGCCTCCTTCGCGACATGGGCGCTCGAGGAGAGTCCTCCATTGGGAGATTCAACGGAGGCACAACGGGCGTGTGCTCTGACCGATCACTCATGCAAGGCAACGGCTGTTTCGATACAGGCGATCAAATCAATCAAAGTCAAGTCAAGTCAAGTCAAGTCAAGGCTGTTTTCTTGGAAAAAAGCAGATTCATTTGGATCCCCAGGCATTCTGATGTAAGCAGTATCCGCACGTCCTTTGTGAAGCACCCTTGGTCAAAGCCGGGTTTCCAATCTTCACTTCCGCTTCGGCCCTCTAAATAAATTGCTCCAAATTGCATCTTTGCTTCGTTTCTCCCATGTCGTCCTTCCCCGTGGTCTCTGCAAGGTACGGAAAGTCCCGAGTCCGCTTGCTGCGCGTGTTCAAAGAATCTTCTCAGCACATTGTCAAGGAGTACAATGTCCAGGTAAATGCCTCCCTTCAAATCACACGAAGGAGCCAGTGTGTGACCCGCCAGGTTCTGCTTGAAGGAGACATCGACACGTCGTACACGAAGAGCGACAACACTGTCGTTGTCCCGACGGACACTGTGAAGAACACCGTTTACATCCTCGCAAAGCGCCATCCCAACGATGCCAAGTCTCCGGAAGCCTTCGCCTTGCTCCTTGCAAATCACTTCATCAACACTTACGCCCACATCCACAAAGTCTGCATGAAATGTCTTCCCCTCACCCACGAAGGTGAACGTCGACATTCAAGACCGAATCTGGCAGAGGCTGCCGTTTAAGGGCCAACCACACGCGCATTGCTTCTCCCGCGGCGTCGATGGCGAGACGCGCGTTGTCTCCCTTGTCAAATCGCGCGGGGGTCCCACTGATCTGACGTCGGGCATCGACAATTTCCTTGTCATGAAGACGACGCAGAGTGGATTTGAAAACTACATTAACGACGCGTACACGTCCCTTCAGCCGACGGCCGACCGCATCTTCTGCACGATCGTCAAGTGCGTGTGGAAGCAGCGCGGGGAGGCCCTTTGTCCTGCGTTTGATTTTGATGGCACGTACGACAAGATCAAGACGATCGTCGTCGAGACGTTCACGGGGCCTACGCCCGCTGGGATCTATAGTCCCTCTGTACAGGGCACGATGTACGAAATGGCCACAAACATCCTCTCCGCCCACCCGCATGTTGAGACGGTCGAACTGACGCTCCCAAACAAGCACGCCATCCCGTTTCAGTCGGAGCGCTTCGGCCAAACAAACGGCAACGAAATCTTTTATCCAACCGACGAGCCCCACGGCACAATCAACGTCCGTGTCGGCCGCAGCGGCGCAAAGGCTCGCATGTGAGCGTGCGTTTGTGAATAAAAAACCACATGTTTTGAGCCTTTAATGAACCTCAGAGAGCGTCTCATTCTTTTAAGTTACGTTGCACGGGGGGTGCAAGCAGCCGCTCCTCCTCCCCCTCACCAGCGCCATCACTTTTCGTCGCCGCCGGGAGGTGCGGCGCCACGCGGAGGAGGAGGAGCGCCGAGAGGAGGTACGACCCGACGACGAAGGGGAGGAGGACGGCGCGAAGGGCCGCGCTCGTGCGGATGGGCGTACCAGACGAATCAAGAGTTGCAGTTGCGTCCAAAATGGCGCCAATCTAAAAGACGTGAGAAGTTTGTTAATTCTTGCGCTCACAAGAAGCGGAGCGGCGTTGCCGATGATGCTTCCAAAAAACAAAAAGATGGCGATGGCGGTGGCGCGAAGATCGTACGGGACCTTTGGAGACTTCAGTGGAAATGGGGGAGGGGGGTGGACGAGGGAGATGAGGACGGCAGTGACGGGGCCGAACCAAACCTCAGCGAAGAGGTAGGAGGCGAAGAGGGCGCTGATGGCGACGAAGAAGTTGTCGACGCAAAAGAGGACGGCGACAAAGGGCGTCGCGGCTACAAACCCGACGACGGGGACGAGAAGGTGGGCCTGAAGGGTCTACTCGATTTCAAACGGACCAAACGCGCGGGTTGTGGGGGCGCCAATGGTCAGCCAAGGCGCCGCCGGAGAGGGCCGCGACGGAGCCGCCGACGGCGACGACGATGGCGTTGAGGAGGGCGTAGAGGGCGTAGAGGGGGGGGTAGGCGCGACGGAAGAAGAGGGGGAGGAAGGCGAGGAGGCCTGTGGGGTTGAGGTTGTGGAAGGGGGAGGTCACTGTAGCCGCCGATGAAGCGGATCGTTGTTGCGGTGATTAAAATAACAAAGCCTCTGTTAGAGGCGAGCTCTTTGGCGCTGCTGAGGAGGGAGGGGCGGGTGCCGCTTTCGCGCCGCGGCGGCTCGCGCATTGTGAGGGCGGTCAGGAGGGCGAGGCCAACGCCGAAGAGACCCAAGGCGATGAACGTTGCCTGTTAAATTAAAAATAAAATTTGAATGTGGACACGCCAGCCGAAGCGCTCATCGGCGAGGGAGCTGATGGAGGCGAGACCGCCGCCCAAATAAACGCCGAACGCAAAGATGCCGTTGGCTGTAGAGCGCTTGGAGGGAGGGAAGTAGTCGGAGAGGAGGGAGTAGGAGGGGGGGCCACAAAAAGCCTCCCCAAGGCCGAGGCCGAGGCGCACGAGCAGAAACTGCCAGAAGCTGTGGACGAGGCCTGGAGGAAGTGTCAGCAAGCAGAAACGAGCTGAGGGACCAGCGACGGACGTCATGGACGACCACATGACGAGGCCACCAACGAGCAGCGCGACGCGATGGTGTCGATCGGCAAGTTGTCCCTTGTTCGGGTTCAGGGGTAAAAAATTCTCACCCACTGCGAAGAGCCCAGAGACTGCGTAGGTCGTCGAAAACGCAGGGCCAGCGAGGAGACCGTAGTCCGCGTCGTTGTAACCGATGTCCAAGGCGATGCTCGTTCGCGTCGTATTCCCTTCCGCGCTCATGTACGGCAGCACAGCTCCGGTCAGAAATGAAAAGGGCCAGCTCACGGGAGAGAAACCATTGCGAGGTAGTGCTAACGAGGACGAGCAAGGCAAGGACGTAGCCACTGTAGCAAGGGCCCGCTCGGAATTCTTGCATGTGGCTGCTCCAAAGTGCAAATGTACATTGGAGCATTTTTTTAACATCAGCGCTGATTCCAACCCCCTTGCACCCTCCCACCACCACGCCCGCTTCGAGGCCGGTCTGTCTTGAAGCTGCCCCCTCCTTGCTGAGGTGTCCCTCCCGCTGCTGGCTGACCTCCACCTCGGCTTGTTGATGACCCGTCGCGCTTTGTGTCCTTTTCTTTCATGCTGTCGTTGGCCGACCGGATATCTCTGTCCACAATTCGAGAAGTTAGATCTTCTACTCGTCCACCTCGATCAGGCACCTGCGAATAAGACACCCTAACCCTAATTCGGATCGTACTTTTCCAATCGCTACTTTCTTCACCGCGTCAGCACCGCGATCGACCTCCCTCCGCTTGATCTGAGCCAGTGACGCGCACAAGATGTCATATTTCTGTACAGTCAGCACGTCAACGCGTTGACGACTGTGAAGGGCGCTATATCATCACAAAGCTGCTCGACCCCCTTGACAAGGTCCTCAAACTGCCCTGCAGAGCTCTGCAAAATGAGCCTTCAAGGAGGCCGCCCTCCCTTGTCTTTCTCTGCAAACGCCTTTGACATCACTCGCAACCGCAGCAACAGCATCCGTTGCCTCGTCTTGTAGTCCCGTTGCATTTCAGTCATCAGCTCATGAAGCACGTCCTCCTCACGTCAAAAAGGCAACAGCGTTCGGACTGCAGGGATGCCGGCGAGCTGAACGGACGTGACAATGGGGGGCTGGGAGGTGAGTGAGGACAATGTGGTGGAGACTTGGATGAATGTTTTGCCGTGCACCTTCGCTTGAATGCTTTTGCTGCGCGATCAGCGTGAAAAGGACCCATCGCAGACATTTCCGACAGAGCTTGTGAGGTAGCCCTTGCAGGATCCTTTTCCACATCCATCAAATCTCCGTCGCGTGAAGAGGATGTCGCTGCTTTCTCAAGCAAAATCTTCAACTCAGCCTCGGCGACGGCGAATTCTGTGACATCAAAACGCTGCGGTGCTAAACTAACCGATGACCTGCAGCTTGAGCTCTTTCGTCAATACAGCTCCTTTCAAGTTCTGATAGAATCCAGATTTTGTGACGGCTTCAGATAGCTCCTGGCCACGAAGCGCTTTGCTTACATGCCCAGCCTTGCTGAGCAAACTGCTTACCGTCACCTCGAAGCTCTTCTGGTCTTTCTCTAAAATTCTTCTGCAGAATGCCTCCGCATCGGATTCTTTGTAAATCCTTGACGATCAGACGAGAGAAACGCGTTCATACTCGAGGCGAGAGAGGCGCTCGCTGACGTCTTCGATTCTCGCATCCATATTGTGGATTCTCGCTGTTATGTCGTCATCTCTGACTTTCGGCGAGCTCACGGGCGACCAGTTATTGGTGCGGAAGCACTTGCACACCATCAGGTTGGTGTCCACTGCAGTTCTTATGAGTCAGCCTTTGCATTGTCGCAGTCACGTGCGTCGGCTTTGTCCTCGTTTCGCTCAGGTCCATCTTGGTTCCGTTCGTGATGGCTGTCATGTTGACGTATTCGTTGACGCCACTAATCGATCTTCTTTCTCATAAACCGCATCGAGTTCACTCCTCTCGAGTGAGTTGTTTGCCACTGAGCTCAGGCCTTCAGTGCGGCTCACTACGGCACTGTCTGACCCTACCTCGCCCCCTTGCCGTCATCTTTGCCCTCATGGTCGCCTTTGCCTTTGTAGCTTCTATGTTTTCATGGCTATGTTGTGCTGATCATGCAGTGGGCTTGTAGTTGCCCTTTCCGTCAACGAGCTTACTCAAGTCACTTGGGCTCTCTCTCTCTCAACGCCCAGAACGCCGAGAAGTACAAGTACAGGATAAATCAGATATCCGCTTTTTTCCGCGCCACGGCCGCTCTGTTTGGAATCACCCTTTCGCCAACTCTGCTTGGTGACAAGTGGCTGAGCATTTCCGACGTCTTCCTCCGCTGCGTCATGTTTCTACTCGACGAGGTGCTGCATTTCGCCCAGAGGCATTGGCCAACTCACGGCGTAGATTTCTGACGGTTTCTTGATGTTGCTCTTCACAGTTTATCTCCTCGTTTCGTACAAGTGACATCCTCTCCCTGGACCCCTCAGCTTAGCAGACCCAACCAGCGCTTTGGCAGGTTCCGCCTTGCCGTCGAGAGGCAAGTCAAGCGCTACATTTTTTGCAAGGTTTGCTCTCAATGTTTTTGCCCCATCCTCTAGGTTGTCATATCCCTTGTTGTCGGCGTCTTGGTTGGCGCAGCTCTCTTTGCGATCCGCGTTGACCTTTCGCTCGTTTTTGGCCTCCTTTCGTTTCTTCTGAACTTCATCCCCAACGTCGGCTCAGTAATTGCAACTTTGCTGCCCCTCCCCATCGTTGCTTTCGACCCGTCGAAGAGTTGGGTCGACGTCTTGTTCACTTTCTTGGGGCCTGGGTTGATTCATGTTGAGACCTTGTTTGCTGCAGCTGACAAACAGATGACAATCGGAAACCTGATCGAGCCTCGCGTGTTTGGCCACACAATGTCGCTGCATCCAGTCTCTGTGTTACTCGCACTTATGTTGTGGGGCTTCCTGTGGGGAAGCGTAGGAATGATTCTTAGCGTCGGAGTCATCATATTTTTTACTGACACACAGGTCCCAATCACTGCCGTGCTAAAAATCTGTTTAGAAAGTGTCGATCACCCGTTGACCAAAGTTAAGGGGGAACAGCTTGTCTAAGCCATCCAGTTTGTCGCTCGCGTAATGGACGGGAAGTTTGATGACACTGCTCCAAATCAAGTACCGCATCACACTGCCCACTAAATCGAAAGGTGGACGGAGATGTCGAGATGGAGAGTCTCCTTGTAAGCTAGGTGCTGAACATATCCTGTAATGTAAATAGTGTTTCATGGCGGTTGATTTTCCTTTCGTCCTTTCCGGTCTGCATAACAGCAATACAGACGGTAATGGACGAAGGCAAGTATAGCAAGCTGCCCGGGAAAACGTCATCGTATCAGAGTTCCTTGAAACAGCTCGCAACAACCAAGAGAGACACACAAATTTACCTCGTTGCGGGGGGGGTGTCCGTTGACTTTGACTCGTCATTTGTACCCAAGATGTCTTCGCCCGAGTTGGACCTCAGCTGAGAGTTCTTTGATAAAATAGAGCTCATGATGTCCTCCTAGCTCAACTTGTGAGCATGGGGTTCAACGAACAGGTTTGAGTGCTCTGCTATGTTGAGGACCCAGGTTGTCCTAGAGGAAATGTCAACAGCACCAAGCGATTTGACACTGGACGGGCTGATACACAGGTTTACCACTGCATCTGTTGCTTTTCAACTTGCTTAGAGTGCTGCTGAGGCAAGAGAATGAAACGGGTGATGGGGACGGGTACGGATCCGACGGAGACGATAGCGACTACGAAGAGTACAAATTAGTATTTTTGGCCATGTGGGAGTTTAAATTTCAGGTTGTTATCGCGAGAGAAGATTTGCAGATGTCAGCGGGGAAGCTAGCTGCACAAGCCGTCCACGCAGTGTTGGATTGCTGCAGGAATGCCATGAGGACGGCAAATGGTCCTGATTCCATACAAAGGTGGCAAGATTCTGGGGAGAAGACTGTTGTATTGAAAGCGACTGATGCTACGGAGCTGTGCCCAAATTCTTTCGTGCAATGACTAAGCCAGGCTGCGATTGTCTACAGCGGCCACAGCTGCCGGCCTTCCTTCCGGATCGGTGTTTGATGCCGGCCGCACTGAGGTAGCTTCTGGGACACTGACGTGTATTGCCATTGGGCCTGGGCCAGAGAGTGCCGTCAACCCCATTTCCGGAAAACTGCGATTGTACAAATGACCTTTTTAAAGAGTATTTTAACTTTCTACTCTCAATGCGGTCTGCGTTGGTTGTGCTGCTGATTGCTCTTTCTGTGGCGAAAGGCGATAGCTTGCTCCCGTCCAGAGTCCATCTTGTGTATGTGTCTCCAACCGGAAATATGTTGTTCCGCGGAAATGAGCCTGTGGATGAAGATCAAGGCGACTTCGCCTACGAGCTTTTGCAAGCGACCATGACCGAACTTACGGAGCGGTCTAACACAACATTCCCAGAAAGTTATTCTCTTCACGACATTTCGTTTCTCAACCCGGAGACTTTGACTCCAGATGAGCACGACATCAGGATCGAGGAATTGGAGCCTCAATCAGATGAAGATGTGACGTTTTCGTTGATGACTCTCCTCGGGGATTCGCTGCCACCATGCCAAGTCTCTCGATCAGAAGCAAATGTATGCCAGCAGCCAAGTCAAATTAACTCTAAAGGCACGATCGTTGACCTTGAAGTCATGGCAAAAGGACAAACTCGTTGAGCGCGTCGATAAAGTCTACAGCGCCCTTCAGTCAAACTGTTGAGTTCGAGTGGAGTGCGCTGATGCGTTCAGATTCTCGCCCTGTCATTATCTACGCCCATTGTGAGCAAGGCATCGATCGCACCGGCGAATTCATCGGCTCGTTCTCTCTCAAGCATTTGAACCTCCCGTGGGAGGAAGTTGTCCGTCGGAACCATGCCGTCGCTGGCCGCCATCCAATGAAGAAGCACCAGAACTCTTTGTTGGCTTCGCCGTCCTTGGCCTGACCTTGAAGGGAGTGGTTTTGCTCAAACCTGCGGCTGACCCAACGCCCCGACCTGACTTGCACTCCCGTGTATTGAGACATCACATTTAACCATACATGGATAACATTACACTTGCTCCGAAGCGTCGCCTGTGTGCCCTCCGCTGACGGACTCAACGCTCACAACGCCCGATGACGCCCCCTCCGTCAGCCTCACGACGGCGCTGATGCGCTGCCTGCAGCTGCAGTGTAAGACGTGCCGGGGGTCGGGTCTACAAGGGACATTCCCGATTGCTTGCCCAAATGATCTTAGCGCATTCTTCGCAAGTGACGCCATGACCGCATTCTGAGCACGTCACACAACAAAGCCTCAAAGTACCGAGAAAAACAACGTTTCGAGGGCGCTCAAAGCAGATTTGGCAATCCATCGTGAGGTCACTCTGCGAAGCGTCAGAAGTTGCGTGCACAACCACGTCACCACAACTGACGCCCCATCACTTGCCTCTTCGTCGCGGCCTCTCCCATCGGGCGTCCCCGGTGACACCTCAACATCCACAGCAACATGCTCCAACTTGACCGACGGCGCCCGTCGCTCTGGAGGCTTTGGCACATCAGCGACGCGAGTGACATCGGATGCCTCCTGGCAGAGTCAGATGCGCACACATCAAACGACGGCTCTTCGAAATAGAGTCGAGCTGAGGCGAAGAAGTTGCGATGGCGTTGAGACTTCCTCGGATCCGCCGAAGGGCAAATCAGCGTCATGCTGCGGCATCTGATTGCCGCCCTCCGCCACACGGCGCGCATTTGCAGCGCGAGCGGCTTCGATTTGGCGATTGTGGACTTGGGCAGAACGGAAAACAAACGCCGGAAAAAGGAGCAAAGTGGCCGAAACTTGGGCAATGATGATGGCCATGAACGTGCTCGGCACAATGCGCACGTCCCCATCAAGGCGATTGCCAACAAGGACAAGCGTTGCGACCGATGGGCCACCAAAAAGGCCCAGAGCCAGCCAGAGCAACGTTGAAAAGGTCATCCTTCAGAGTGAGGTGCACTCGTTAACAAAGGGGCAGAAACCTGTCAGAAAATACGACGCGTCGCAGCCGCGCGTATTGGTAGCACATGCGGCCGACGAAAACGGTGCCGACGACGGAGAGGGCGACGAAAAAAAGAAGATCGGAGACAGCGAAGAGCCAGAACGGCCAGAGAACGGTGTGCCAAGTCCTAATAAAGGGGGGGGGGGGGTCAGAGAGCATGGCCTGCGAAGAACCAGTCAATGATGCGGTCGAGTCGGCAGGAGATGAAGGACGCGACAATGAGAGAAAAAGTAGTGAGGGAGCTGACGCGACACGCTTTGATGCGCATCCTCGCGTTGATGGAGTGCTCGTGCGAATAAAACGTGGCGGCCACCTTGGCGACCGCCATTTCGAGGCCCATGAGTACAGCAAACGGAATGATGACGACACGAGCGGAGCGGATGAGGATGCCGTCAATGATGAGGCAGATGAGACTGCATCGCGTCATGGGGGGGGGTGCAGAGTGGGCGGTACCTGTACGCAACAACTCGCATGAGGGCAGAGAGAAGAGACTTCAGTTGCATGGCCCGAGCAAGAATCTTGAATATGATGAGCTGCGCATCATCGAAGAGCTCATTGTTTGAGAACATCTGGATCTGGCGGAACACAACACAGCACTCCAAAATGGCCACCGCTTCACAAACAAACATTGGGAAGAAAACGAACCAACTAATGGGGTCAGACGGACGGATATCGAGGGGAGCCTCGATATCTGCTGCCCAGAGAGGAAGAATTGAAGGACGACGCAGAACACTAGAACGCAGAGAATTCTAAAGCTTGTGAAGGCCAATTCATTCTTCATGCCGTCTGTGGTCAATCATTTGTCAAATCATGAGAGTTTGATGCGTGATTCAACTATGTGGAGAAGACAAGCTGCTTCAAAATTCTCTTGCTTAATTTGTTCTATGGCAAAGAAGGTGTTCGGATTCAGCATATCTTTCAAGCCAGTTGCTGTTAGTTAATTGTTCCCATTTGTTTAAAAGTCTATTTATTTCGTTGTCAAGGGTCGTCCTGCATGGCGCATGCGAAGTTTGGAGACCAAGTGCGGGCTTGTGGACTCTTTTTCATCTCACTCGTCGCACTGCTAATCATTCCTTTGGTCTACCATTGCTTCGTGTTTGTAACATGCTTCCCACTTCTGGACACGAACCCAGCCTCTGCGTGGGTGTTGCTGATCTCTTTTCACTTGTTACTCTTGCTTGTTCTTTCAAGTTATTACCAAACTATCTTCACCGATGCTGGAGGAGTTCCGTACATCATGGATGAGGCCTGGGTTTGTCTTCGTCAGCTTGTCTGACACACAGGTTTCCGAGCTGAATCTTGCTAACAGGTTCGGCCTTGAAGCTGAAGTATCTGAGCACCTTCTGGGAACAGTTGATACTTCCTCGTTTTCCCTTTCTTTCCCTGTCTAATTTGAAAGTCTGAGTTTTGCGTCTGTTGAAAAGAAGCTTGACGGTCGGCAGCGGTACTGCAGAAAGTGTCGGAAGTTCAAACCTGATCGAGCCCATCACTGCAAGTACTGTGGACGATGCATTTTGAAAATGGATCATCACTGCCCTTGGGTGAACAACTGCATCGGGTTCCGAAACTACAAGTTTTTTCTTCTTTTCTGCATGTACACTGCCATGGAGGCGTTCTTCGTTACCGTAACGCTTCTGACCGGCTTCGTGGAAATTGTTGCAACCAAGGTGATGGAAACGTTTGATAGCGACTAAGTCTTCAGCAGCGGCTTCGATGGGAGTGGGACGACGTCGAATACATTCTCACCTTCGTCCTTATGAGTATAACCAGTGTCATTTTGACTGGGTTCACCGGCTTTCACTTCATGCTGGCAAGCAAGAATCTTTCTACCATTGAGCACGTCGAGAAACGAGACCCAGCAAAGAAAGTGGATCCAACGCATCTGCTCCCTCATTTCGTAGGATGAACCGAACCCTTATGACCTCGGTCGGATCAAGAACTTAGAGCAAATATTTGGCAAGAACAAGTTTTTGTGGCTTCTTCCAGTCATTCTCATCTTGTTTTAATAACAAAGACAGATTGGGGAGGTTGCGGGCGATGGAATCCATTGGGAGACCGTGAAAACTGAAGAGTCCGTGTAGTGTAGAGATATGTAAATGTTTCGTGTTTCAATGTCCTCAGGGTTCAGGGTTGTGGGGGTACAACCCAACACTTTCACTCTGCTTCTCTAACTTGCGTGGTCATTTGTACTCCCACCTCTGAAGTAATGCCACACGTTCGCTCGTGCCGTCACTTGGTGCTGCGGCTGCTGCGCCTAACTTTAAACAATATCATGACCTGTTAGAGGCAAGAAATGCTGGCCTTGATTATTTTGTGGAACGTGCTGACTCGAGGATCCTGTCACAACTTCATTTTGATGATTGGCGATGGTATGGGCTTGCAAGAGGTGAAAGCAGCCTCCGTTTTTGCCTCTGGAGCTGACGGAAGTCTCTCATTTCAAAGCTTTCCGCATGTCGGAACCATGACAACTTCGAACGCTGACGGAGAGGTTACTGATTCAGCAGCGTCTGCAACGGCTATGGCGACCGGGGTGAAGGTTCAGAATCATGTGATATCAAGACGCCTCCCAGGTGACGATTCTCCGTTGGCAACGGTCCTGGAGGAATTTTGCTCTCACGGCTTTGGCGGTGGCGTTGTTACGACAACTAGAGTCACTCACGCAACTCCAGCAGCATTCTTAGCTCACGTCAATAGCAGAGACGACGAGCAGACGATTTCCACTCAGATCGTGGCTGCAGGTCCAGACGTTGTGTTTGGTGGCTCAGGTCTCTCCCAAAGTCAGGCTATTGCGATGGGTGCCTCATTTCTTTCTACTCGTGATGAAATTTTGACGTTGGCTGCTTCTTCGTCGCCGCCTCGGCGAGCAGTCGCGAGCTTCACTTTTGACCAAGATGGGCACATGCCGTACGAATACGATCGCATCTCAAGTGGCAGAACAGATGTCCCGACGCTTTCAGAGTTGAGCAGAGCTGCACTACGAGTCCTCGAACAGTTTTCTGACGGCTTTTTTCTCATGATCGAGGGGGGACGGATTGATCATGCGGGCCACGCAAATGATGTCGTTCGAAACGTTTACGAAACGGTTGAGTTTTCAAATGCAGTTGCTGCCGTCAAGTCATGGGCTGATTTGAGACGGCTGAACGACACCACGATCATTGTCACTGCAGATCATGAGACGGGAGGAATGACGTTCCTCTCAGGCGGACGAGGCGTTGTACCTTCAGTCAGCTGGACAACTGGCTGGCACACAGGCGTTGACGTTGGGGCATGGGGCTGGGGCGAACATGGGTCCTTCGTTGTTCCTCACTTTGACAACACAGCGATTCATTCCTTTGCTAAGCAAGCGCTTAACGACAGTTAGCTTCTCTCGATCTGCGTTTGACTTGACAGGCATTTCTACTCGGGCATGGAGGACTTCGTCTACTTCCACTTCAACTCCTTCAGTTCCACAGACTGTCGTGTCAAACGCGTCTACGTCAGCAACTCGTCAAGCTCACGCCTCATCAACCGCCACGCTTGCCTCAACGAATGTTACTCCAGTTTCCGCCACAACGGCATCTTCCGACCTGTCACCGTCCGACGCACATTCCTCCGTCCAGAGTGTCAGCCCTACATTCGACGAGTCAATTTTCGGCACAACACCTCGTATACAATTGTATCAGGAGGACTCTCCCGATCCGTTCCGCTTCAGCGATGCTTCTACGGCAGGGCTGCAGTTAGGTGGGGGTGCGGCTGTTGTTGGCATCCTCATTTTCGCTGCGATTGCTATGTTTGTCAAAGGAGCTCGGAGACGTCCCGAGTAGCTGGAGTTGACACTGACTCCCCGGCGCTGCTCTGACTTTTCAACGATTCCTCTTCATCGTTGGCGATGCTGTGTTCGCGTCCCGTGTCGACCGTCAACGTAAATGGCATTGGCCTGCGTGGAAGAGAAGGGATGCGGAACTACTTGTGCGCTTCGACACACTACGAAGCTTGTCCCACACAGCCGCTTGCTTTCGGCTTTTGCATCTGCGCTTTGGGTAACACCGCGGCCCCTTTGAGCCTAACAACCCTCCCTCGATCGCCCTTCAGCTGGTGCAAATTTGCTATGTTTGTCAAAGGTGCTCGGAGACTTCCCGAGTACTGCTTGCCATCAGCACCAACGGCGAGAATACTTACGCACGCGCTTTCAAGGGTGACTTGTAACCTCTTGCTATCGGCTGGAGGGTTGTCACTTCAGCAAGTGAACGAAAAAAATCAATTTCGTGTTTGTTCGAACTTTCGGTTCCGAAGTCTTTGGGATGTTTGAACCTCACACACAACCCAGCCATGAACGGGTTCCTGTATATTTGCAACGAGCGAAGTCGGCTTCGGTTGAGTTTTTGCGGTCGTCCCGACAAAATTGAATTAAGCGGCCCTACAACTGAAACGCCGATGATTTCGTTTGTTGAGGTGCAGAAGTTCAAGGACTCGCTCTTCTCAGTTTTCTACATCATGTCTGAGACGTCGTCCTCTCGCGAGATCTCACGATCTGGATGGGTTTGGTCGATTTTCCTTCTGTTCGTCGAGTTTGCTCAAAACGTTGCGACCTTCATCTCTCCACCTTTCGGATGGAACTCCTCCCTCACCAACGCAATCCTGTACGTTAACGTCGGCAGCGTGTTTCGCGTGTTTTCAGTTCCAGGTGTTGATCTAGACCTCTCGACCATTCAGCGCTGGGCCACCGTCGTTTGCATCGTCGTTGTGGTTTTCGCTTTCGCCGACGCCGTCTACGTCATGCTCGAGTTTCGTCGCCGCAAATTCGAGCGGATTTGGGCCGCCAAGCTGCTTCGCGTCGTCGTCAAGGCCACCTTCTCCGTCGGCTTCACCTCCTTTTTCTCCTACGTTGTTGCCCCTGTCACGTCAGAGTTTTACTCGGGGGGGGGAGGGTTCTTTGGTGCAACAGCCCCCCTGTCCCCGTTTTCAGCCCCCAACGTCTACGTCGTGGTCCCAATTGCTTTCCTCGGGTTTTTGTATTTTCTCGTCGCAGCGCTCTCGGCGCTCTTGTTTGCAGATTACGACCCCCTCTCCCTCGAACCGAACGCACAAGTGAGTCACCCTCTGTTCGATCAAACATGCGTCGCTAACCCACCCCCAGTGGACGGGTCGTGTCGACGCCCTCTACACGGTCATCAAAACCCTCATGATCGTCTTTCCAATGTTTTCCTCGCGCCTCACCCCCTACCTCTCCCTCGTCCTCGTCGCAGCCTTCGCTGCGCATTCCGCCGCCCTCTTCGCAATCCTCCCCGCCCATTCTAAAGTGGCCAACATCCTTCGCTTTGTCCTGTCAAACATGCTTCTCGTCATCGCTCTTGCCTCCGCCGTCGTCGCGTTTTACCCCCCCATCGCCATTGGCGTCGCATATAGCCTCATCCCTTTCGCATGTGCAACTGCTGTTGTTTCAGCAGCCATCATTTATTCCCGCTGCAACCACCTTGTGGCCGTGGCCGAAGCGATCCGCGCAGAGACAGACCCGTCAACTTTTAAGCTCGTCTCTTCTCCAGCTCAAGCCAACAACGCCCGCAATCTTTTCGGCGTTCGAATCATGTCGTCAGCCACTGTCTTTTACGGTTCCACTGTAAGCGAGCGCCCGTTCGCCAACGCGACGGATGCTCTGACGGCCGCCAAATTCATCCTTGCGCGGCGCAACAAAGAAGACCAAGACTTCATTGAGCACCTTGTCTACGCGTCCATTGCCGACTTCAATGGTGCGCCTGCTCTATGCGCGTGGATTGTCGCTTTTATCTGCTTCGCAAGGGAGAACACAGATCTCGTTTTCACACTTCTCGATCAAGCGAAGCGCCTCAGCCTCCCCCTCGACATTCAATTCCTTCTCTTCGCCCTCCGCCAGAAGCAGATTCAGGGCATTAAATCCGCCAACGTCGGCGGCGACCTTGTCAGCGCCATTGGACTGATCGAATTAACAAAAGAACAAGAGGCCGCGTCAACCCACCACTTGGATTCCATCCGCCACCTTCGCAAATTCTGGGCCGTCCTCTCTGCCCAAAAAGACTCCGCTGACCCGTCCGCTCTCACTCGGGCCCTTGACGAGTTTCATTTCGCATTCTTACGTGCCTCCAACTCGTACTCAGAACTTGCCGTCAAGTTCCCAAATTCTGCCCAGCTCCTTTTTGCCTATGCAGAGTTCCAAGAGTCTGTTGCAAACGACACCTCCGCTGCTGCGGAACTCCGTGCCCGCGCGGAACTGCTGGAGGACCGTCGTGAAGTTGACGTCGAGCGAAGCGAAGGCGCGTCAAGTTCGAATCGCGCGGTACAGCGAGCGAATGAGCAGCGGTGGAAGGAGGTTGTTCTGACGAGCGAACTGTCTCAGATAGAAATTGTGTACAAGCGGATAAGGTGCTCGCCGCACCTCAACCATGACCCCTCAGGAACGTCGTCGCACTCCTCCTCTGTGTTGCGACCGCTTCGTTCATCCTCGTCGACGTGGCCCTATTCTCAGGCTCGTCCCAGCGAAGTGTTGAGCAGGTTTGCAAGGGGGTGAAGTTTTTTGGAGCACCAACTCTTGTCACCCAACTTGATGACATTTCAGGTGATCCTCACCGGCTCGGTTTTGTCTGACGTGGCGTCTGCACTCTTTTTCGCCCGCGATGCGTCCTTGAACGTTTCTTTTTCGGCGCTCTCTGCCCTCGCAGACAATCTTGCAACCAAGCTTTTCAACCAAAATGCGGCACTCTCTTCAGACGGACAACGATCGTGGTTTCTCGACTCAGACTTCATCATCACGGATCCTCTTTCAAACGGAACCGCTCACTTCATTAGTTTGAATTATTTCGATGCGGCGATGCTCTATGCAAGGAACGCATTCACTGCCGCTCTGCCGCGATTCACAGAGGACGCCGTTCGAGCGCGCCAATTCATTTTCAGCAACGGGCTCACGACGATCTGGGACGGTGTCTCAGTCAGCGGATCAATATCATCTGGAGATATCAGCTATTTCTCCTCTTTGTCGACAATCGTTCTCTTATCCCTCGCCCTTGTGTGTGCCTTTCTCGTCCTGTTTATTATCGCTATCAGCGTCAAGACTCTTCGAGATGTCATCACTCGCTTCCGTGCCGCAACAATCTCAATTGCTGTCAGCCTTTTGATCGGCCGCCGTGCTGCGAAGAAAATTTCGCGGGGATACAAGGATGCCGAGGACAAGTTGGGGTTCCGACTTAAAGACAGTGAACAGAACCTTGCCGACGCGGACGTAAGAGACCTGGTCCGAGCAGGAAAATCACGAAAGTCTCTTGTGGAAATGGATGCTGGAGGGGGCGTGTTGGGGGTTGCACAGGAAATGCCGGCGAATCGCGTTGACGATGGGGGCCTTACCATCAAGGAAGGGGGAGGTATTGAGAGTACGAAGGACGAAAATCCATTTGCGCCCTCAGCGCCACGAGCTGCCAGCGACGACGAATTGAGTGACGAAGAGGTTGATGCTATATCTTTGACATCATCTTTAAATGTGCAACGCGTCAAAGGGCAGCCAGTTGATGCAGATGCTAAAGCACGGGTGATGTCCCAATTTTTGGACGGGGCGGGGGCAGAAACCAAGACTGACGCGCCATCAGATGCTAGCTCAACGAATGCTTCGCTCAAGACAACGAAGGGGGGGTCAGGCGTTCGTGGTCCAGCTGCTTTGAAAGCGAAGGTTGATGACGGTTCGATTGCAACGCTTCCAAACGAAGCAATAAATTTGCCAGATAGCAAAATCGACAGAGAAGTCGCCACCGCATCGCCTGTTTCCTCGCCGCCAACCCGGTCCCGAAAGATCATTGCGTTTGCTGCAGTTAATGAGCGCGATGTTCATTCGATTCCGAAAGCCTTGTCGTCTGCTCAATCTGAGGCGCACGAGGTGGGGGACAGCCATTTCAATCGCGTTCTTTTTATTGTCCTTGCTGTTTGCTTAGCCGGGGTGGTTGCCGTCAGCGTTTCCAACTTCCAAATCATCGGGGGCATCCAAATCCTGGCGCCGAAGTCGATGGAAGCGCGCTCACTTAAATCTGTCATTGTTGACCTTGTGCCGCCCTCCATCTCGTTGATTCGCCCTCTGTTGGACTTTTATTTGTATCTTGAAGCCAAAACGTTTAACAACACGGCAGAACTACTCACGATTCGTGACGACATTTCGAATTTGCGCTCATCATTCAACCAGCGCGTGCAGTACTGGGATGAAACGTTGATGGGTGACGATGGTTTGAAGGAGCTCCTCACTGGGAGAATAACCAAGACAGCGAATAAGTTCTTCTCGTTTGGGTTCGACACGTTCATTCCACTCGTAAACGCAGGCAACTTGACTGCCGCTCGATCCGTCATTTTGGCTGACATGGACATACTTCACAATGACTTCGATGCTCTCATCGCAGAAGCGTCTGCACTCTGCGACGCGGACATAAAGAAGGCTGTCCATGAGCTCAAGAGTACACCCCTTCTCAACCTTGCGATTGTTGGTGCCGCTGTTGGGGGTGCAGTCGTTGCTTTTGCTTTTGCTGTAGCGTTTGCTGGCGAACGCGTCCTCGAGGCTCTTCGGCGTTGGCTCAGCCGAAGGGTAAGTCATGTGTACTCTGGTGCAGATGAGCGACCTGCTTCTCCTACCAAGTCGCTTGCAGTCAGCACTGCCTTATCTGAGGCAGCGTTGGGAGGAATGGGAAGGCCTGTCATTCTCTTTCTATGTGTGTATGTTGTCGTCATCGCCGCACTGACTGCTGGGGCTGCGGCTGTTGGAAACAGTACTTCGACGCTCAGTGACTCTTACAAATCGCTTTCAAAGTTTGAGCTCCTGTTGGAAGAGATAGCTCCTCCCAACCTCTATCTTGAGTATGCGTTCTTGCACAATTACGTCATTTCTTACGCATTGGACTACGCTAACATTGAGGAGGGGCTGATGGAGTTGGTGGACGGAATTTCGAGATTCAACGACGCGCAAACTAGTTGGTGCACGGGCTCTATCCCCACCCTTGCTCGAGCGTACGTTTGCGATCGTGTGCGTGCGTCCGGTGTGAATTTCCAAGAGCTTTTTGAAGGCCCTTTCACAGTCAAGGTAAACAGCTCAGACGTCATGGGCTTTCGTGCGTTTGTGGCAACGGCAATGCGACGGTCTTTTGAAGAGCACCGCTCTGAAGTCACTTGGGCTTCTCGACAGATTCGAAATGACTATTTGGCCCTTGAAAAGAGTGTATTTTATGATGTGGGCTTTTCTCGCATTCTTCTTGCGTTTGCAGCCGTTGTGGCCATGGCATTACCCCCCTTCATCGCATGGATTCTATTGTATGACCCAAATCTCAAGCGCAATTTGCGCGTTCTCGATTTTCTCTCGCGCGGAGATGGTTCTGCCCGCTCAACTCTTTTCTCTCGCTTGCGCGCTTCCATTCGCCGCTCTGACGTGCTGTGGTTTCGTCCTCCCCTCCACGCTGCCGTTTTTATTCTTCTCCTTTCCTTTACTGCCCTCTCGATTCTCCTTCCAATTCGGCATCTCCCTGAAGTCAACGCACTTGCTCCTGTCGCTTCAAAAGTCGCTACGCGTTCAGCACTTTCATTCCTGTCGATCCATCTCTTGCGAGAGCTCGTTCTTGCCAAGGGAATTGCGTCGCGAGCGGACACAGCTGTTGCCCTTCGAAATGTCGTCAGAGATTTCGCTGCCCTTCATGCTGACATCAAGGCAATTGTGAAGCTGGATGATCCTGCGCAGGTGGAACTTCTCTACTCTCCGTCCTGTCTCTTGCTCAGCAAGTCAAACTGCTCTGTTCCTCCTGTCCATTTCCCTTCAGTCGTTGGAAAGGGGTTGGACTACCTGGTTTCGTTTTTCATCTCGCTGCAGGTTGATTTGGCGTCGACATATCGCGACCGCGAGAACTTCAATTCGTCTGTAGGGCCGAGGCGCTATGTTGACTCAGTGATGGATGCGGATTCCAGGATTTCCTTCGTGTTCGAGAGCTTTAGTGCTGATTTAGCTCAAGGGTTTGCAAGAAGCGGTGATCTAGTCATTGCCCGTTCCGCGGAGTTGTTTTCTGAAATCCACTTTGAGCTTCGTCTTTTATACGGGGCATATCTCGGGCTCGTTGCGATTGGCTTTTTTGCAATTTATTTGAGATCGACGATATCGACTGTGAAGCAAGAAGCGGAGAAAGTCCGAACGTTTATAAAAGTCCTTCCCATGCACATGATCAACAGCAGAGAGACTGAACTGACCGTCAAACGACTGTTTGTCAACGCTGAAGAAGATGAAAACGATACGGAAAGTTAGATTTACGGAGCCTCATCATTCTAATTCCTCTCATTTTGAAGGCCATCGTGCTTCTTCGCTTGATTTGTTTGGATCCTCCGAAATGGATCTCTTGCAGCTGAGGAATCCTTTAGTAAACATCCTCGTGATACGGGATTGAAGTATCTGGGAGTTAACTTTGCCAGGTTATTTTCAAGCGTGACGGGTACAGGGCGGTCGAAAGCTCCAACGTTTCGAAAATAAAAATAAATAAACAATCCCTGTGTTCCTTTGGATACTACGATTTTTTTTTGATACGGAGGTGGAAGTACAAATGACCAAACGAGTAGGAGCGAAGCGGCAACAGCGGCGCCAAAAGAGGGCACGGGCGAACGTGAGGGCCACATGGGCGAAGTTGATGGCAGCGGCAGAGGGTTGCAATGGCGAGGGGCTGAGGATGGAGTCGACGTCA
>JAIYDP010000028.1 GCA_027487435.1 Verrucomicrobiaceae bacterium
CTCCGACAACGTCATTTATGCTTTTGAACCGACGCAAAATCAAACCGTTGTCATCGAGAAGAATCAAGTCTTCGAATCGAGGAGACACAAGCACACCCGCCGAAGTGCCTTTCATGTAAGAAGTCTCAATGTCACTGCAATTGGTTTCCGAACGAATTGATCCGTCCTTGGCAAACCAAATGATCCTTGATCTTTCAATGTACGGAGGCACCGGCCACGAGGTCGAAATATCGTTTGGACGCTTGCATGGAACAGAGAGCACAGCATTTCCAGACAGAGAGGACGTCGCTTTCAAAACGTATGGAAATCCACCAATTGTACGGAGTCGAACGCCTTCACGAGAGAAAACGACAAGCGAACTCAAATCGGAAACGACAATTATACCATCAGAAGATCGAACGGAAACTCTCTGCGGGTACTTGAGACCTCCAACAGACCGTCTTTTTCCCAACCGCGACAACCAAACGAGCGAACCGGCGCCTCTATCGACCACAACAATCTCCGCGCCATCAACAATGTCTAATCCAGCTGGTTCCACAAACCCAGTGACTTCGTTATCAACTCGGTCACCAGCAATGCCCACCCAAACTACACGTTTGTTTCCAGAATCTGAAACAACGATTGAACCATCATGGCAAATCGCTGCAGAAATTGGTGACAGCAACTTGACGGTGGATTTCAGCTTGATTTCGCCTGCGTACGTTACCCACATGATCACGTGATTGATAGAGTCCACAACAAGTAGCCCAGATGGGGCCACGCGGATGTCAGATAAATCAAACGAATCAAGAATTTGGCCGACATTCTGCAACAAACCTGAGCCTTGACTCGCACCGTCTTTGAGGAATTGAACAAAATGGTATCTCTGATTCCTTCCGGTCCACGTAGGCAAAAATTGATCTTGTGAAAGTACAGCAGTGGTTGTTGATCCCGTGACCGCTACAAATCTGCTTCCAAGCCAGTGTGGAAATTCAAGTACCGCAACAGGTGACTGCACATTCCATTTCTGGACAAATTTTCCAAACTCGTCGACTTGAGAAATTTGCTGAGCATCTCTGTCCGCAACCAGAATCGACCCATCACCAGCAAAATACACGCCGAAAGGGCGCACAAGCCCAGTGTACGAGATAAGGCGCTCCGCTTTTGCTCCAATCCACGTGATCAAATTCCTCCCCTGCTCGACAACGATTGTACTAAAGGGCAAACATTTCGACGACCCCACTCTCTCAGCAACATCCGATGATTGGCAGGTTTCACAGCTTGACTTTCCTTCCATGCTGGCAAAAGAGCCAAGTGGACATTTGATGCAAGACGTTGACGAGTTTGCACCAGATTGTGTACTGAACGTACCTGCCCTGCAGAGAAGGCATGATTTAAGCGAATTTTGTCCTTCCTGATTCGAATACGAGCCAGCAGAGCAAAGAGTACAAGCAGATTGTCTCCAGTCCACAGAAAATGAGCCTTGAGAGCATGAGGAACATGACGTTCTCCCTGGAGAGGATGAAATATATCCAGGCTGGCAATCATGGCACATACTGGAACCTGCTTGGTTCGAATAAGTACCTGGCCCACACTGCGTGCACACAGACGATCCTGCTGCCGAAAACGATCCCACTCCACAAGACTGGCAAATGCTTGCTTGAGAGTCTCTGTATGTGCCTGCCACGCACTTAACACACTCAGAGGAGCCCGGAGAACTAAACGTACCAGCAGGACATGCGGTACACAGCATAGCCCCGTGGCGCGAAAAGGAATTAACTCCGCACAGTGTGCATGATGTCCCATTCCTGAATTCTCCAGCATTGCAAGCTCTACAAGACTTGGATCCGTTGTCCCACAGCTCAAACGATTCGCACTTTGAGCAACTTGTCGCCCCAGGCCGTGATTTTGTTCCATCTTCGCATCGAGAGCACGACGTGGACCCAGCCTGCGTTGAGTAGTGGCCAGATAAGCAATCCTTACAATCGGTAGCACCAATATCATCCTGGAACTTGCCAGCAGGACAAGGCATACAAGAAGGCGAAAAGGATCTAGATGGAAAAAACATGCCTCGAGCACACCTCTCACAGGTTCTGGACCTAGGAACATAGTACCGTCCACTTGAGCACTTGCACAAGTCAGCATTTGCTCCAGCTTGCGTGTAGCAGTTGCAAAGGTTGCCAAGAAATTCATAAACAGATTGCTGGACACACAAGAACAGCTCAATGATGTCGTCAGCGTCAGAAGCTGTAAGAAAATCGGTGTTGTTTAGAACTCTCTTGAGGCTTCCGATGTAGTCAATCGATGTCTTATTGGGCAAAAAGTCTTCAAAATTCACGTCATCTTCGATTCGACGAGAAATCGTTTCGCTATCGGACTTGTTCAGTTTAACGAAAAATCCCTGCCTCATACTGCGTCGAATATTGATCATCTGAACGAGTAGAATTGCTTTCATTCTTGCCAGCAGATACTTGATGCATCCTTGCGAGTACCACGCACACACAGACGTCTTCATACCTGACTTGGTAACGTTGGTACCACATTGATTCACAACATCTCGAATTGCCCCAGACACAGATTCAATGACATTGCATTGCTGTGTCTTCACAAAGGCGACATGAGCAAGCAAGGAGGTGATTTGAGTTTGAGCATACTGCTGTTGAGTCAACCGAGCATCCAGTTCTCCGATTCGTTGCTTTAGAGTGTTCAAGCCACTCTCATCGGCGCGTGGGATATCCTTTGATAACGCTGATTGGGTTGACAACTTCTTCAGATTCCCAATATCTGACTTGAGAGATTCTAGTTGAGATTGTACATCGCCAAGATGGGCTCGTATATCTAGAGCATTCCCAGACAATGAAGAATTCCGCAACTTCATGTGAGACAAGAGAGAAGCTGACAGAGTGGCATTCATGCGCTCCAGCAACTTGGACTGATGCAGAAACTTTGTGTTAGATTCATTGCGAAGCTTCTCAATCCTTGCTAGGATATCTTGAGATGATTGATTTGCAGATTCTTGGGTGGACTTCACCTCCTGGCGACCATAAGAAGTACTAGCACTAAGATTTCGCTTAATCAAATCCAATTCCTGTCGGATTTGCTGTGCAGTGCCTCCATCAGTTTTGGCTTTGTTGACGAAGTCATTCTTAAGCACGTTCAGATAGCTTCGGAGCGATGATATTTCTTTTTTCTGACTCTCAATGCTTCCAAGAGCCACGCGAAACTGCTCCTCAAGCTGCAAAAGGGCCGTATGGTCTGTTGACGTGACCAACTCTTCATCAGGATCGCTTTCATCTTGCAAAAGACGCCGACTGGCCAGAGACTTGTCACCCTTCTGATTGGAAGACAGCCTCGTCAAATACTCCCTGTCAGTGCGACCAGTGATGTTGCATTTGAACACAGAGGCACGACAGACAAGAAGAGCATCCGACACCATAGAAGCAAGCCCTCGATAAGCAGAGAGCGTGTCTGAGCTCCTCATATCTGCAACAACTACGTCGGTTGGAAGAAAGAAGTCGTAAT
The DNA here is from genome assembly GCA_027487435.1 of Verrucomicrobiaceae bacterium. Taxonomy (GTDB): domain Bacteria; phylum Verrucomicrobiota; class Verrucomicrobiia; order Verrucomicrobiales; family Akkermansiaceae; genus UBA956. Next base: position 3,502 of record JAIYDP010000028.1, read on the forward strand.
TGTTGTTGCCTGGCAGATTCAGAGAAGTAATTCAGGTTACAGTCGGTACCATCCGAAGAAGCTCTCGTAGAAGCCTCCAATGACAAGTCCTCTGTACGTTGGCAAAAAGCAAGACTGGCCAGGCAAACGAAAATGGGAAACAAGTGCGACCACCTAGTTCGAACGCTCCCGCTGCGCATGGTTTCCAAATCTGTCCTTTCAGTCAATGAAGTGGCCTTCCAAAAAAGGAGACGTCAACCCAAACGGCACAAAAAAAATAGACACATGCGTTCACATGCGGTCAAATGTTGATTCGAGAATCATTTAGGTCTCAAGAATGTGTACTTATTCCGGGAGGACATCGGCTGTTGTCGGTACGGTGGAGGTGTACCGCAGACACGCTTCGCAGGCAACCGCATGCACGCCTCAGAACAAGTCAATGCAGGACGCACAACAATTTACAGAAACTATGTCGCATCAAACATGTAGCTTATTCCCAGAAAATAGATTGAAGTCAGATGACAGCCGGCTAATTTGTGTTCGTTGAAGATATTTGTTCCAACAGTTGTGGACGTCGTCATTGAATTTTCTATATTCCTCCTTCAGAGAAACGATCGTCAACAAGAGCCTCAAGCCCAATTCCAATGGATGAATCCTCGGCACCTGCAATTTGCCAATCACATTCGTCCACGGGAAATCGTGAAAAGCATGATTCGCGGTGGTCCAAAGACTCGGATGTTTGCAAGTGATTCATCGTTGCAAAATTTGTCGCTCCCACTTCCGCTCGCTTCGGAGACAATTCTGCATCCTCGACCTCGCTATCCTCTCCAGCCTTGAGAAATTTGATTTGATGAAATCCGGAAACTCCTGAGGGTTCATGTGACGAGTCCTCATGTCCACTCGGATCCTTCGAAACACTGGTGCTCTGGAAAATTCGACTTCGATTGTCTGTGAGCCCAGAAGGAGCAATTCGAACTGCTCCATGTGAAAAAACTCTGTTTCGCTGCACCACTGAGAATACGTCGCTGATGAGCTCTTGGGCAAGACGGGCTCCACTTTCAGGACA
>JAIYDP010000228.1 GCA_027487435.1 Verrucomicrobiaceae bacterium
ATCCCCCCCCCCCCCCTCACCGCCGCAGGTCCTCCTCTCAAACGACCAACTCAACATCGCGCGCAAGCAGGGCGACGCATTCGGCGGCTTCGACGAGGCCCCCGTGACCTTCCGCCCGACGTATAAGTTCGACCCGGATTCCGACCGTTACGACACGTCCCCCCAGCAGCGGGTGCCGTCGTGGACGGACCGGGTGCTGTGGCGCACGTCGCCGAGTCACGTCGGGAGGGTGCGCGCCGCGGGGTATTTTTCGGCTGAGGAGGTGAGGTCGTCGGACCATCGCGCCGTCATTTGTCATCTTGACGTGGGGTGTTTGTTTTCGCACGCGGCGCCGCGCGGGGGTGGGGGTGGGGGGGGAAGCAAGTCGTGCGCGTTGTTGTGATGCTCCGACGTGCTGGAACGGGGGGGGAGGGGTGGAATGTTCATGTCGGGGGAGGGTTAGTGTAAGGGGGGGGTTGGAATGTAAAAATATGTGAAGAGGGGGGGGGTGATTGTGATGGCGCACGGGTGAGTCAAGGACGAGGTGTTCAGTTTAAAGGCGCGGGAGGGGGGGGGATGGATTATTCGAAAATGGAAACTACGGACTTGAAAGGAACGGGGGGGTCTATTTCAGATTGCTTTTAAGCTTTTACATGCCCCCTCACTTCCCAAACAGAGCGGCGACAGAGTCTTTAGAGTTAAGCAGCTCCCGCAGCGCCGCAGCTTCCTGGAGGACCCCCCCCCTCTCGTCCGCCACGGCGGCGCTCTGGCACAGCTTTTCCAACCGCGCGACGAGGGGGGGGTCGACTCCGCGAAGAGACGCCACGACCGCACGCGCTGCCGAGAGGGGGGTGACGATGGCGGTTTTTGTGGCTAAGCTGTGCGCCAGTTGGACGAGCTGGTGGGTGAGGGGGGGGGGGGGAATATTTTTGGGGAAATTTCGTTCTTTAGAAATAATTTGGATTAAATCAAAATCATCTGTAATTGACATGATATTTTATTGACTCAACGAATAATCATGAAATAAAGATATTTAAAAAAATAATATGAGGTTCAACAAAAAAAAATATTTTTAAAAATTGACCACCCCCCCCCCCTCGCGCCCTTACAGCGACTGTGGCTTCGACGGGGTCGCTGCTGCCTGCACATTCGCTGCATTTCTTTTGATACGCGTATGTCGTGCTTCTAAAAATATCACGGCGCATGGACATCATCTACTTTTCCTTGGCTTTGTCCTGAAGGGTTAAAAGTTATCGTTAGTCAGAGACTGTTAATTCCTCTTTCTGGGTAGAAAAAAAATGACAGGATTATGAATTATCAAATTGTTTAATGATAATTCTAAAATTAGAGCTCGAGCCCGACCTTGAAGTAAAATATGCAGAGACCCGAAAAAATAATGTAGAAATAATACCCTTCATCTCTGATTGCCGGATGATATTATTTTATTTTAAATATGGATATTAAAAAAATATTCTCTAAATAATTTAAAATTCTCCAGACTTACGACGCCTCGAAGAATCAGCCCGCACGCTTCGGCTGCTATGGGGAGCTTGTCCATGAAATCAGTGACGGACTTGTCAAGTCAAACAATGACATAACATTGACATGACCTTGCCACTCGCCGCCAGCCACAAATCCGTCAGAGCTTTCGCCGTTGATTTTTCAAACGTTTTCAAAACAGCCAGCGTCGCGTCGTCGCTGAGCTCCCCTTCGCCCAGCCACTGCGCGCTGTGAGGGGGGGGGGTGACGATGGCTGCCGTGATGGGTAGAAAAAAGTTACGACGAGATAAATTTGCAAATCATATTTAAACAAAATAAAAACTTGTGAGTAAAGCTATTCAATTTTCTTTTTTTAAAAAATGTAAAAGGAAAAGAAGAAGAGAATAAAGAAGAAGCAAAAGAATAGGAAATTTGAGCACTTGCGAGGAGTTGAGCATGCGGCAGATGGGGAGGCCCTGGAATCGAAGGAGGTGCTTCGCCAGCGCGGCGCCTTCGTCTGAACATATTAAAAAAAATATTTGATAGTATATTTAAAAAAAAATTGATAGTATTTTGAAAATATGTGGACGGCTTATTGCGAGATGCGGCGAGTATTTCTAATAATGCTCTCGCATTGGGGTGCGTGACATTGACGGCCCGCGCAACGGATTAAAAAATAACTTTTAAAATAAAACGTGCACAAAATCATTTAAAAATATGAGTTCACTACTTATATCTCTTCAATAACAAATAAATCAACAAAACGGGAAACTAGGGTCATCTTTGGAGAAATAGTCAAATAAATAATCAATGGACAGATGTACAACGTCCCGCCTAACAGGACAGATAAAAAACTGTCAAGGAGGGCCTACCCGCGACGGTCTGAAGGCCCTTGGCTAAAATAACAAACATGGGGTACATTCTGTCAAGTGACTCCTGCGCAGCGGCCAATTTCCTAGCGACCTCAGATTCCCCCCCCCCCCCTCCCACTGGCGCCGCGCAGAGGCCGCTCGAACAAAAATAGATTTGGACTCGCTTTGGAAAACCGCCATGGCAAACGATTTAAATTTTTCTGTTAGAGCTTCTGTTAAGTCGCGCGGAGGGTTCGAAACGACTGGAGTGAGGGCTTTCCGAATCTAAAAATAGTTACGGCTGCCCATTCACCCCCCCCCGTCCTCACCTCGTCGTCATAGTCAATCAACGATTGACGCGGAGAGGCAGCGGCCTTTGCGCTTGGCTTCCGCTTCGCTTCGCTTCGCTTCTCCGCCTTCTTACCCCCCCCCTTCTTCTTCCCCCTCTCTTGCACCTCTTCGTCGCTCTCTTCAGCCTCTCGTTCCTCCCTAAAAAATTCTTTATCTCCACGCTCCTCCCCCCCCCCCCCCCCCCCCCCCCCCCCCCCCCCCCCCCCCCCCCCCCCCCC
>JAIYDP010000025.1 GCA_027487435.1 Verrucomicrobiaceae bacterium
CCCCCCCCCCCCCCCCCTTCAGAGGGGCTGCCCTCCCCTCCGCCCCCACCCACTGGCTGCGGAAAGGCCGGAGCCGTGGGCAATGGGGGGGGGGGGTCTGCGGGTTTCGGCGCATCAGCCCGCTTCACTTTTTCGACTGCGACCTTTCGAATCAATCCCTTCGCTTCGCTTCGCTTCGCTGCTCACCTCAAAGTAAAGATGCGCATTTTCTGGAATACGGGGGGGGGCGCCCCTTGCGCCGTAGGCTAAGTGCGAGGGGATAAAAATGGCCCGTTTGCAGCCCTTGGACATCCCCACAACCCCATCGTCCCAGCCTTGCGTCCATTAGAGGGGGGGGGTGAAATTGGGTGCCTTGGATGACCGTGCGCCCCCCTATTTTAAATTTAAATTCGCTCCCGCCCTCGTTGGAATCAAATTTAGCGCCCAGCGTCCCGCGCCCGTCAGCACCCTCGCCGCGTTAATGGGGGGGAGGGGGGGGGGGGCGTTGCAAACAAACAAAACTTTTGATAAAGACCTAATATAAAGAAAATTGAGCACCTCGAGCCAACCGGTGTAGCGCACGGCGACCAAGTCCCCCGCGCCCACCCCCTGCGACGATGAGACCCCCCCCCTTGGCTCCCTCCGACCGCTTCTTTGTTTGGCGTCAGGTCTTGCACGAGCAAGGGGGGGGGGTCCTGCGTTGCGGCGCTGCGGGAGAGGAGGACTTGCGTCGCGAATTTGGCGACGGCGTCGGCGCTGGCGAAGAGGACGGAATAAAGACCCCCCCCCTCGTCGGTGAAGGTGACGTAGAAATTGTCCAGAATCTGGGGTAACGCGGGGTTAGGGTGGGGGGGGGGGTTAAGGGCACCGTGGCGACAAAGTCCTGGCCGATTGAGCTAACAAGTATTGTCTTTTTGTTAGAGTCGTAAAAAAGGAGCTGGTGCCGTGCGCCACGGGCGCCGAGGAAGGCCATGCCGACCGGCCCGATGGGCTCGTACGCGCCGTTGTTGCTGGGGGATGAGGGGGGCTAGGCGAGTGTGGGGGGGGAGGTACAGGCGGTAGAGATAGCCCTGAGAGGCGAAGAGAACCTTCGGTTGGACTGGGGCAGCTTGGGCGGGTGCTTGTGAGGATGGCTTTGGCGCTTTTGGGGCGCTGAATTTGAGGGAGGGGTTGCCGCCCTGTGGACTTGCGCCGAAGAGGGAGCCCAGGGCGGACCTTTGGGGGGGGTCAATCGAATGGAGGGGGGACGGAGCAAGTGAAGGGAGCGACATTTGAGAGCGAAGTGGATGGTGTTTGGGCTAGTGTGTGCTGTGAAGCGTCTCGACGATCTGTTGCTTACTTTCCGCCAGGGGGACCAAATCCGCCATCGTCGTCGTCCATTTCTGCGGGCTCTTCGATAAAAAAGAAGTTAGAGATATTAGTTATGCAAAGCATTTGGTGCTTGCAAGAAAACGGATGAAAATGTATAATCTTATCTCAAATATCCAAGAAGCTCACTTTGGGCAGCTTGGACACACAGTTAGAGAAGGAACTTATTTAAATAACTCGATTGTTTAGTCGTTAGATGAACACAGTCCGAATCCTCCGCAGATTTGTCTCCGCTGAGGCTATCAAAGACCTTCGAGTCAAAACTGGTGCGCCTATGGTGCAATGTAAGGAGGCTCTAACTCAGTGTAACGGGGATGTTGACGCTGCTATCAACTGGCTGCGCAAACAAGGCGTTGCAAACGCTGCAAAGAAATCCACTCGCACAGCTTCCAGCGGCTGCATCGGCGTCGCCATCAGCGGCAATCACGGGGTCCTTGTGGAGGTACCACACGCCATCATCCTCCCATAACCCCTCAGATCAACTCAGAAACCGACTTTGTCGCCCGCAACCCCAAATTCGCCTCCCTCGTCGGCTCCGTCAGCAGCCTCTGCCTCCAGCGCGCCGTCGCCGGCTTAAAGCTCGACGTCGACACGCTCCGAAGCCTCCCAATTCAAGACGTCAGCGGCGCAGACACGACCGTCGACGGCGCGCTCGCGTACGCGACGTCCATCGTCGGCGAAAACGTCGTCCTGCGCCGCACCGGCAGCGTCGTCGTTGCGAAGGGGCACGTCATCCCCTACGTCCACAACAAGCTGGCGGACAACTTGGGCAGCCTGGGCGTGCTCGTCGGAATTGAGACGGACGCCGACGCGGCAGCGGCTGCGGAGGTGGGGGGGGAGGTGGCGATGCACATCGCGGCGGCGGCGCCGCTGTTTTTGAACCCTGCAGACGTGCCTGAGGACGTGCTGTGAGGGTCTTTGTTAAGTTTAAATTGACGGGGCAGGAAGACGGAGAGGGACATTGCGATGGAGAATGCCAAGGCGACTGGAAAGGCTGGGGCTGTGGTTTCTCGCTTTTATCGCTCAGTCTTATGATGCGCAGCTTGAGAAGATCGCGGCGGGTCGACTCTCAAAGTTTTATGAAGAGGCGTGTTTGTTAAGTCAAGAGTCCATGATCTCCGCGGCGCGCGGGGACAAGAAGAAGATAACAGATCTTGTTAAGTCGCTGGGGAAAAATGCTGCCATCACGTCGTTCCTGCGGTTTAAGGTCGGCGCAAAGTGACGGCTCCATCATCATTTTTTTGTTTGACGCCAGTAAATGGTTTTGACCCGCCCTTGATTTATTTAAAATAATTAAAAATAATACTATCATTTTATTTATTTATTCCCCTTGAATCCGCCTTCCTCCTCGCTCGCCGGGTACTTTTCCCCGTTCTTGCGAATTTTGTCGAGCGCAGCGGCGGGGAGGTCAACGCCGCACGCGTCGCTCAGCCGCACCAGATAGAGGAGGCAATCCGCAAGTTCCTGCGGCCTCAAAACGCTACCAACCCGCCGTCACCTCGCCAACATGAATCTTCTCAGCGTCGGAAAACCCTGACGGCGTCAGCAGGTCGCGTCTGGCAGCCCCACCGGCCAACCCAAAGTCGACCTCGCCCTTCCATTGAAAGCACTCGGCGAGCTCGCCGACTTCCCCTGTCTGCAATTAAATGGGGCCTCCCATGAAAGACCAAGGCGAGCATCAGGTTACGGGGTGTGTGATATTTCCTCCACTCTCGAGCGTCTGCAAATTCTTCCTGACGCCGTCGGAGGGCCTCGAAAGATAAGTCTGAGAAGGCTTTGCCCGTCATCGTTCCCGCCACTTTCGCGCCACTTCGAAAGTGGATGTGCCGTCTGAACGATAGTCTGAGAGGTTTTTGATTTGGGGTTTCAGCTTGAAGAATTTTGGGATATCCCCTTCAATTTTCTGCGCCAGTTGAAGAAAAAGGAAGCTCTAAATTCTTCAACTTTTGGTCTTTAGCAAATGGCTGCCAAAGTTGGTGATCTTTTCGTTGTGCTTACCTCGCGAGGTTCCTCTGTTTATCGACGGCGTCTTCGTTGAGTCCAAGACGACGACATGGCTCCCAGTCCACAACCCCGTAAGTCTCCATTTCGAGACACGCCTCCATGGACCCGCCACGCCCCCGCACCCATCCCCCCCCCTCACCGTTGAGGCCGTCTCCCCATTGGCCTCACTGCCTTTATTTCCTTCATCTCTCACACCCTCAGGCCACTCAGGAAGTAGTCGCCCACGTCCCCGTCGCCACAGACGAGGAGCTCCACGCCGCCGTCGCCGCCGCCAAACGCGCCTTCCCCGCGTGGCGCGACACCCCCGTCCAGCAACGCATGCGCTACATCCTCCGCTTCCAACAGCTCATCCGCGACAACCAAGTCACTCCCCCCC
>JAIYDP010000008.1 GCA_027487435.1 Verrucomicrobiaceae bacterium
AGGAGGAGGGGGGGGGGGGGCCTTACGATGAGGCTGGGTCGCCGAACGTGGGGCCGATGACTGTTCGAATGCAATGGGAGTCAGAAGTCTGTAGCGCGACGGTTGAGGTGACGGATGAGGAGATTGAGTCAACATCAATCATTTTGATCTTCCACTCGTTGTTTCCACAAAGCGCAATGGGGCGCGACACTTCAAATCGCGGTAATGGCGCCATCACTTCTGAGGGAACGACGCAGAGGGACACCGGCTGGGCCGTTTGCTCGACCATGACCGCCCACTGCTCGAAGTCAGGGGCGAGGGGGGTTGGACAAAACGACCTTGACTACAACGCCCGTTTCGACAAACGAATTGACAACGTCAAACTCTACGAGCATCCTGTCGGCGCCGAGACTGAACAAGCGCATGGGCTCATCGACGGCGCGGAAGAACTGCACGCCGACGACGGCCTTTCGATGGCAGCGGTACCTCCCGATGTAGCGCCAATCGACGTCTTTTTTGAATTCGTTGACATGGCGCTCCCTTCGAAACAGTCCAACGCAGCCATTCCCATCGGCGGTTGCAAAATGACCATCGTCTGGGGCGCACGCGATGAGGGTGATGGGGGCCGACGCAACGCCGAACGTTTGGACGTCCTGAGCGCGTCAGGACACAATTCGCGCCGCGGGGGACCTCAAGCGTCTCAGCGTTGAGCATTTTGATGGTGCCATTGTCAAACCCGACGATAAGGAAGCTGCCCGACGCGTTGAAAGACAAAGACGTCGGGACACCTTTTTGAAACGAGCGCGACGTCCCGAAAAGCTTGGCTCCGTAGTCGATCAGCGACACGATTCCTGAACAGATGAGCCAGTTGCAGAGGGGGGGGGGGAGGACCTGAGGAGTAGATGACCGCAACGAAGGGAGACGCGGGATGGGCGGCGATCTTTTGAATGGCCGCTGCACAGCCCGTGACAATGAGGTCCCCACGGCGTTCCTGCGGGTGAGAGAAATCAAGCGCGCGCAAGACCTCTTTGACGCCGCGCTGAAAAATGCCCGCGTTCACAAAGAGGACGCTTGCGGAGGTTGAAGCGACAATAAAGTTGGGGATGACCGGCTCCTCGTCGGAGTCTATTTTCGTCAGCGGCGACAAGTTAGGGTTCGACGCAGTTTCTCCGCGGGGTTGACGTTGAAGAAGCTTATGGACGCAATTGGCCCCGCGCCGAGGTCTTCGTACCACGCCAGCAGGCGGCCCTAACGAGTCAGTCCGCGCCGGTGGAAGAGAATGAACTTTAAAATCGTAAAAGCGAACCGCGCCGTTAGAATCGCCCGTGACGATAAACGACGAATAGACATGAAGGACATCAATGCGACTGTTGTGGAGCCTACGACATCAACGCGCAGCAACGCCAACGCCAAACCGAATGATTTTGACGGCGCGCTTGTCGGTTGGCGAGGTGTTGGCGTCAGCCAGCGCCGGAGTGTCCCAAAAAATCATATCGCCATCTTTCGTCGCGCTGATGGCCATCGTGCCCGTGAGGTAGGAGGAGACGGTGAAGTCTCCGACGCTCTGCTGCAGCTCCCTAAAAGGGGTCAGTGTGCGAAGGGTTCGCATGGCACTTTGTCGACACGGGGGGGGAGTAGAATTTAAGCCTCTGCCCATCCATGCGCCAGAAAATGACCCTCTGGGGGCCGTTTGAAACAAACTGCGTGGGGTCTTCGAGGCTGAACCGGACGAACGCCTGGACGTCACTGGAGGGTACTTTTTCGGTCGCAACAGGGACATCACTGTCAGAGCCCCATTCCCAGACTTGGACCTGCTGCGGCTGCGCTGTGGGGTCATGGGGGAAGTGAGGGGGGGGCTCACCTGCCGTCAGCAAGACAACGAACTTGCCATCTGAAGAAATGTCGACACTGCAAATGCCTCCCTTCTCTGCCGAGAAGATGTTCCTCATCGGCGCCCCAGTAGTGGAGTCCCAAATCACGAGCATGCTGTCGGAAGCTCTATCGGCGGTGACAATCCAGCGCCTGTCAGCGGATACCGCGCAACAGGAAATGCAAGAGGTCTGAGAGGTTAAAGTAGAATGGTAAAATATACATGGCCCAGAAGGAAACTTTGATGATGAGCGTCAAGGTCGTACAAGACACCAACGTGTCCAGAAATGTAGAAAATGGACTTCTTCTCGTCGACAGACAAGTCCCATACTGCACTTGTGATGTCCTTTGAGAATCCAAACGTCCATCGTAAATTCTTCGACGTAAGCATTTACGCTGAAGGTGCAAACAAGGGCTGATCGTTGCATGCAAACTGTTTGTGCTCAAATTTATTCGAAAATAGTCATTATCCAACGGAAGGGAGCAGAGTTGAGTTAAGCATCTTCTGCATCGCCGTCGTCTTCGTCGCCTTCATCGTCATCCTCCTCCTCGCCTCCTTCGTCATTTTCTTCGTCGTCGTCGTCCCCCTGATTCGTTATCCGATTCCCGAATGGGAGAAATACAAGGAAGAGATCTTTCGAATTCGCGAAGATGTCATCCTTTATTGCTTCAATCAAGTCCAAGCCCACATCAGTCGATGTTAGCGTCCCGAACAAACCGCTCGGCTGCTGCTTCCCCTTTTCAATAAGATATCCCAACTACCGAGTCATTACGCTTTTCTTCCACTGAATCGGATCCACTTTGATCGCGACTGAATTGTCGTCGGAAATGTCAATTGTGCTTGTTATCTTCGAGTTCGAGAAATGCGGGTTCGCTCTGAACGACTTGACAAGTCAAAAAGAGACGGCCGAAGACGTCGGAGGACTTACATATGTAATAACGATCCCATTTTTCGACGTAGGCATGAGATCACATTCGATGTTGGTCAGCGACCCAAAATATTCGTCATCGTCGTCTGCCCAACACACTGCTGTTTCACCACATTTCTTGAGCTACATTCGGTCAGAGAACGTAGCTCTACACACCCACGCAAGTAATCCAAAAGTTGGGAATCTTGGAGAGAGCTGCGTTGCGCTTGACGATGAACGGGCGCTTCTTTTTGAAATACTCGTTCGAAATGTCATTAACCTGGCGAGTCAGGGATTGTAAACGAAGAAAAACTTTTGACGACAACTCTTCCTCCAGTTCAGACAGTTTCTCTTCCATGGGTTCGATCGAATCAAGAATGGCCTCGAGATCAACTTCCTTGTCTGTTACAAAGTTGCACGGCCATGTCAACCAAAACAGCCTCACCGGTCTCTCCTTTCATACGCTTCGCAGGTGGGCCAGTTTCCCTGCTCGCTAAGATTCAGTATTGCCAACACGAACTTCATCTGCGTGTGTCGAAAAGTAGGAATTAGTCTTTAATTTAATGTTATATGACAACCGATCCAGGTTTGAATGACAGTGCACGGTTTCCTTGGGCTTTTCGGCCACGGCGCGACCTCACTGTAGATTCTGATGATGTCATCATTGCAGATGATGACGATGTCGGCGCAGTTGATGACATTATTGCCCCTTTGCGGACGAATTTGGTCACAAGCGGAAAATTGCGTCCTGTCTCCGCAAGAATACAACGTGACCAGACTTCTTTGAAAAATCATGTCAAGCCAAGACCATCTTCTGCAGTAGGCCGGGTAGAGATGATCAAGGCAACGAGGCAAAGACAAGATGAGGACCGCGCGGACGTTGCGTTCTTCGCAGATAGGAAACGAGCCCCTTCCCAAGTACAGGCTCATTGCTTCATGAAAATTTACATCACCCATTGATTCTTTCGCTTCTAACCTCCTAGAAACTTTTCGTTATATCTGGAAACTTCCCTTGTCTAGAGAAGTCCCTCGTCACTCGCGGCTGGCAGAAGAATCCGCTTGGGTCCTCCTCCCTCTTCGACTTCAAATGGTCCTTTGACGTTAAGGACATCCCGTTCGATCGGCTAGAGCCTCATCAGATCGTCAACCATTTCCGGAACAACGAAGAAATCACAACCAAGGCGTCCCTCTCAAGAAATCTTCGCTCCTTGCGATGGCAGCGCGATGTTGATTGCAACGCTTTCTTTCCTCGCGCTTACGATGCGTCAGACCCAAGCGAGTTCGCCGACTTCCTTGTTGACTTTAAGGATTCAATGTATGAAGCCATTGCGAAACAATTTGTCTTCCGCCACGTGTTCGGGACTTGTCACGTGTTTCAAAAGGCCAACTCCCTTGCACTTCACGCCCTCGTTGCGGCCATGCGTTCGGCCGCAGTGCCTGACAGCGACTTCATCTCAGAAGAGACGTCCCTCTCCTCGCTCATGGCTGAGCTCGCCCCCCTCTCCTCCCTCCTCTCCTCCCTCCGCAACGACTGCGGCGACTCGGCAGGGCGAACAAACCTTCGAGCCCTCCCGTCCCTCAGCCTGTCCATGTGTGCCTCCTGCCTCCAGCCGTTTCGCACCTACGACGCTGTGCTTCGAGCGGCTCTTCTGCGGCGGCTGTCGACGTCGCAGTACTCGCTCAACGGCTGCACCAACACGTGGATCATGAAGCCAACCGGGTCGTCTAAAGGAATCGGCGTTAAATGCTTTCAAAATCTTAACGTCTTGGCGAATGCGGCCGAGAAAGGGAAGGTGCTGCAGAAGTACGTAGAGTCTCCCCTCCTCATCGACGGGAAGAAGTTCGACCTACGCCTTTGGGTTCTTGTCACGTCGTGGCGCCCTCTACGAGCATTTTTGTACGACAAAGGGCTTGCGCGGTTTTGCCCGTCTGCTTTTTCTCTCTCTCAGGTAGATGATGTTCATCGACACGTCAGTAACTTCGCCATCAATCGAAATGTCGAAGGTGCAGAGGACATCATGTGGCCGTTGGACGCTCTAATTGCCCGACTGTCTCTTCAGGAGGGTTTCGCCGCTCGCTGGAGCTCGTCCATCCTCCCAGCCATTGATGCCCTCATCAGCAGCACTTTGATGGCAGTCACGGAGAAAATTGAGCCACGAAGGGGTACGTTTGAGCTGTACGGGTTTGACGTCCTCCTCGACTCGAGTTTTACGCCGTGGCTAATTGAAGTCAACCTCTCGCCAGACCTGCGCATCACCACGGCGGTGAAAGAGACAGTTGTGCCCCAGCTTGTAGACGACGTCGTCGCGGCGGTCGTTGACAATCCGCTGGACCATCCATGGGCTGTTGGCGACAGGCTCTGTGCGTGGCGTTGCATCGTCGTTGACGTCGACGATGACGCTGTGCCCACGCGCCCCACTCTCGGCTTCAACCTCGTCTGCGAAGGGCGACGCTGGACGCGTCAAGCGCGTCTCTTTGAAGTTGCTGCAGAGGCCTTCAGAGACAACAGCGCCGCCATGTCTCTGCAGGCGCTCGTTCGGAGAGTCCTCGCCCATGCGCTCGCCGAGCGTCGCCGTCTTGCCCTTCATGTCGTCGGGGCTGCATTTCTGCGTATTGGCTTGCGGCTCCGGCGCCGCGCTGGCCGTTATTTGTCCTCTTGGACCCTGGCCTCACGATGGAGACGTCACTTTCATCTTCGCTTCGCTTCGTTGATGCTTAGCACCTGCGTTCTTCGAATCACTCGCAATGGGCGCCGAATTCTAGAGCAAGCTGGCACTCGGTTGCAATCAGCATTTCGGCGAAGGGTCGCCCATAAATCTCACATCAGCAGCCTACGCGCAAGCGCCTCAATCGTCGCCGTCGCCGCTGCGTATTTCCTCCGCCGTGCCTATGGGCGTGCAGTTTTGGAATATTTTCGCGCACCCTACTTGCCTTTCCGATTTTATTTTGCGCTCCGCAGGGCTGAGATGGTCCTCCGCGGCCCCATGGCAGCATTTCCGACGCTCCTTCATAGGCGGAGGGCCATTGTGGAGGCTAACAAAGTGGTTGCCTCCATGAATTTAAGGAAGGCTTGCCTTCGATCAGTTGTTCAACGGAAGTACTTCCGACTGGTTAGCAGCACGGCCGTCTGCGCAATATTGTGCACCCTGTCGGCACGCAGAGTGTGGGGCCATCACTTCGCAGCCGCGCAAGACTTGCGCCGGGTCCTTGTGGCCCTGCTGGTGCGCGCTCGCATGCATCGCATCCTATCGTCGACGTCGTTTCTGCTCGATCGCGTCGCCTCCCATCAAGCTCATCAGAACTTGCGCCAGCAAATCGCCGCGTGTGCTCGGCTCAGCGTCTGTGCAGTCGCTCGACGCCCCCGAGACAACTTCATACGTGTCCTCTCTGCGGTCCGTTTGGCTGCATTCTTCGGCCGCACGGCATCGAAAAATCAGTATCTACGGCGATGGGGTGCGTCGAAGCTCCTTCGAGTGGCGCGTTGCCGCCGCACGCGCAGGCGCTACTGCCGCCTTGTTGTCATCATTGGCGCGATACCTCGCCTGGCCAAGGTTGCGCTTTCAAAATTCAAATATGATGCTGTTCGGCGCGCAGCAAACGCTTTGAACGCGGTCTTGCGTCGGAAACGAATCCAAGCTGCCTTCTCTCGAGTTGCTCGAGCAGGACGGCTCTTGACACTCAAAGCGTGGGTGCTGACACGGGCATCGCCGGCTGTGCTGAAGATTCAATGCGCTTGGAGAGTGAAGCTGGCCTTCAGACAAGTTCAAGAGATTCAGCGCACTCTTCAAGCCATGCGGAGAAGGGCCATCGCGCGGCTGGCTCAAGTTGAGGCCGTCAGGGTTGTCACACGGCGAAATTACTCAGGCCTGAGCCGCTTTGAAAAGCCTGCATGGGACGTCACAACGACGGCTCATGACGTTGGAGTAGGCGGCGGGACCATTTATGAACAAGTTCGCGAGAAATTGGCAAAAAAGACGGGGAGGAAGATGTCCAAAGACGAGGTGCGTCAGCTGGTGCTTGTTTCGCTGTACGGTGGCGCAGCCAAGAAGTGACAGTCTGCTCCCTTCATTTTGGGGTGGTGCCTTTGTAACATTGTAGTATCTGTAGTGAACTATTCTAAGTTTTTTACCAGCGATGCGCCGTCGTCTTTTTCATACGCTCCATTGGCAGCAAAGGGCAGAGCAAGGATTAAAACAACAAGGGCGGAAAAGAAGGAAAAAAGGCGTGGCCGCTGCGTGCGAGGTGTGCGAGCCCACGTTAGTGGGAGGGCAACGACTCGTTGATACGCTGCAACTAATACGCATATTTGCATATGATGAACGGCATTGGTCAGTCAAATCTCCACCATCAGACGCGTGTTTGTGGTGCAAAACGAACTAACGTAGAGTCCGCACCCAACTCCGCAACAGTATCGAAAACGCCCTTCCTGCCATAGGCATGGGCCCGTCCGTCAGAAGATGCGTCGCACACGGCGTGGACTCAGCCCAGAAGTAACTCCGCTGAGATGATCGCCCCAAAAGGGCTGAAAACATCTCAGAGACCGAAATGGACGATCGTACACCGCAAGTGTTTGACGTGAAGAGCCGTGGCGAATCACATAGTCCATCTGGATTCTCGAAGCAAGAAAATGGCCTCTCTGAGCGAAGCTGCGGAGCGACTTGAGAATTTAAAGACCACTGTTTCTGCTCTGCGTGGCGTGCGTGGTTTCCTCGTGCATTGCAACGACGACAAGGCTGAAATGGCCGCGTTTCGAATTGAGACGAAAGGAGACGAGCACACCCTCAAAGCAATCCCATTTTACCGAGATCAATTTTGGACTTCGCCGTCTGCAGTCGGTCGCGCAATGAAAGGGATTTTGGATCAAGCGGAGGGCGTCAACGGGTACCGTGATCTTTCGTACCACTGTCGAGCGGACAGAGACGTTTCGAAATTGCGAAAGCTCGGCGAAATGCTGACTCCTGAGGTGAGAAGCGGCAAGGCAGCGCTCGATGTCAATCTCCTGCCAGATCCTGTCCCGGCACAGACTCTTCAAACATTTCCTCCGGAACTGGACGCATGCGTCGTCTTGTCCTCGAGCCTAAATCCAAAGAAACGCAAGCGCAGCTCCAGGCCCAATAATCAAGCTGACCGCGCGCCCTGTCCCCGCAACAACCTCACAGAGAATGGCGGCCCACGTCCACCTGGTAGCGGCGTTGAGGCTGTCGTGGAGCAGGAACTGTCGGAGGACGAGCGGTGCGCGCGCGACAACCTCGTCAGCCTCATTAACAGCGGCAAGGCGCAGGAGAACGGGACTCGACGTCGGTCCCACGACGACGGTCCACGGCTTGCGCAGATCTACTTTCAGCGCTTGATGGATGAGACGAGCACTCACCCCTCTTCAGTGAGACACGGGGCGCTGCAGCATTTGCTCCATATGACCTTCAATACGCTACAGGAGATGCAATCCTCCATGAGCATTCCAAGGCTGGAAGCGCTCCTCCCGCGCCCGTTTCCTCTCTACCCCAACCATCACTTTTTCTCAACGAGCGTCACCACCAACCGTTTCGCGTCGGCGTCTGTCAAGTCCTTCGACGGCGTCTCCTTTGGGAGCCCTCTATTGCCCCCCATCATCTTCGCGCCACAGCCGATGAGACCGCCGGTGGGAATGCAGCACTGACGCCGTCGGCTCGGTCCTGTAACTTTCTGTACATAGCGCAGAGAACGGAAATGCTTCATTTGTATGTTAGCCTCTCAGACAAGTGAGGAAGGAACAGAAAATCCCATTGCTTGCTGTTTCGAGCTTGTCGAAGTAAACGAGACCATGTTCATTGTGATTTTTTGTTTTTTTAAACAAAATGATGTAACTGCCTTGCGACCGAAGCGGCATCTGAAAGACATCGAGTGAGTCTCTGAGAAACGTTTCCGGCGAATTGCAAATCTTCAGGCGGGGATGCCGTCAAGGCTGCGCCATGACGAAACGTTGCAAGACAGCACACGGCTCCACGCGCGACCCTGTCAACAATTTTGACATCACGGCCTTAGACCATATGTCCGTGTCGCGCAGTATGGTCAAAAGAACCGCAAGGGTGGGAGATGCTCAATAGGCCATCACCTGTCGTCTGTTCGCAATATGTAAGTGTCAAGTCTTGGACGTCATGACAGGAGTCAAAAAGTTCACTCGCGGCCCCACAAACGGAGCGGATCGAATCAGCTCTACACAGCGGCCGCGTCAATCGACCAAAGCCTTCACAAACAGCGCAATGATGGACGTCAACTTCTCAGCCCGGGTTTCCAAACGTCGTCGCCAACGACCCCTCGGACTCTCTCGCCCCACGGGCCGCAGCGGCTCCTGGGCCCCTCACAACGGACGCTCCACCGCCCTGCGCCCTCTCAATTGTGCGGAGCCTCCTCAGCGCATTTGTAACAGCGGCTATTCGCACATCTGCAGATGGTGCAGGGCTGTCGTTGTAAAAATAAAAAGCAAACGGACAAACGGAGGCTGCGACAATCGCTGCGACAAGAACCCGGACGGCAGAACGGCGCGACCAACAGCCGCCGAGGCTGCGGCGGCGTAGGACTGGCGCTCGGCTGTCGCATAGACGTCTTTGTCCTCCTTCGGCGGGTAAATCAAAGTAAGCGACGTCTGCGGGGGGGGTAAACAAGGGGGAGGCGGGCCAGAGAGCACCAAATTGGCTTCCTCATGCGCGACGCGCATCGCCACGAGCTCTTCGCGGGCGAAATCCTTCTTCGTCAAAACAACCTCAAACGAAGGGACATAGTCGCCCCCTGCGCGAAGCGCCTTCAACCTGTTCCGCTCTGGGGCGGTCGTTTCAACCATTTTGAACACCTGCGTCAGCAAGGAGAGCTTCACCTCTTGATCAAGGGGCGAGTTCGTGTCGAAGGAGGGCATTTCGTTGACCTGGCGCCCTCAGCAACCCCCCCTCACCCCGCGCGCCTCAATCAAATTCGGCTTGCCCTTGTGGTCGAGCATCACGTCAAGGCCCATCACATCAAAACAGCTGAAGCCAACGCTGTCCTTTGCGTCCGGCAGACAAGCCTCATCTCGTGAGCAAATCCCCACCACCCCTTACGCGGTACGTCTGGCGCAACGTCGGCAACGCGGAAATAATCGTCAGCCGCACAAGCCGCTTAATATCACCCCAAATTGCCTCTTCATCAAAGCCGTTCTCACGCAGCCACAGCCGCACGAAGGAGAGCGGCCGCTTGCTCGCGGTGTCGCTTCTGCCGTCGTTTTCGACAAAGTCTTCGTTCTTTTTGTTCACGGAATAGTTCGTCAGGTGCATGAATTGCCTGCTCTGAAGGCTTGAGACAAGCGAAGCTGACGGTGCGCAGCACCAGCGTCGCGTCGGTTAGCTTTTGAAACGGCTCTGTCGCAAAGCGCGCAAGGCCTTCTTCGTTGAGGTACACGCGCAGGGGGTCGAGGGACGTGACGACGACGTAGATGCGGAGATCAAACTTATAGCCGTCGATAAGCATCGGCTGGGCACCATCAGAACGAAGGGCCGCGTGAGGGGGACTTTGTTTATGTACCGCTGCGCAACGTACTTTGCTCCGCTCTCAATCCCATCGCCCGTGCGGGTGAGGAAAATTCCACGGCCACAGCACCCCCCGTCGGGCTTGACGATGAAGGTGCGAACCTTGAGAATTGAACACACAATCGACAAAAGACAAGACCTTGCGCTTGCCTTGAACGACTCGATGAAGCTGGCCTTCAAACGCGGCGCGACTGAGGGGTGAGGAGGACACGGGAGAGGCGTGCTCCTGAGGCAAGATGTACGACTCTGGGAAGAAGTTGTAAGCCTCTGGCATTGCCGCTTTCATGCGGTTCAAATTCTTGGCAAGCTTGCATTTGTGCGCCAATTCCGACATTTGAGGGAAGTGGTTGATTTTCTGCGCCATTATGGTTGCAATGCACGGTCACCTGCATCCTCTTCATCCTGAATATGCGCTCTTCTGAAACCGAATAATCCATCCAGAAAACATCCCATTTCTCGGAATCATCCGTTTCCTTCCACCCGACCTCTTCAGCTGCTTCCCTCACTGCGGATTAGCCCTCATCACGCCTACAATCATAGGCTGCTTACCAACGTCGTACAGGGCCATCGAAAGGTTTACACGACATCGCCGTTTCTTTTTTCTCCTGTCCATTCTCAATTTTCTTAAAAGTTGTTCGTTATGCAGACGTCGACTCCCGCTGGAAATCCGAATCAGTTTGCGCGTGTCGCTTCGAGGCCACAGCCCGCAACACAACTGTCCCCAGAAGCTCGGAGAATGTGATTTAAGGGTCTGCTCATTTTACTTTGCAGATACTCACAAGCACACCAAATGCCACGGCAAGTTGGCCCTGGGATGGTTGCCATCAGCGCAGCGGCGACTCCCTATCGTAAGAGTCAATCGTATTCCCTACTGATAACCAAAGCTGACGGGAAGTCGGATGATTTCACCCCTATGGAGCAGTCTGCACAATACCCCCCCGGATTCGACGACAAGTCGTACCAGACCCTTCAGAAGATTTGTCCTTTTGTGACTCCTGCTACTCGATGGGTTTCCCTTGATGAGCTCCTGGGAATCCCCAGAGACAAGAAGAAAGACTTGAAGATGAAAACCGCACAGGCTCAACAGAAGCGGATTCAAAAAGCAGCTGTGCGGTGAGCGCAACTGACAGCCAACGACGTTATGTATCATTAAATGTACCCTTACCACAATGTGGAATGATGTGCATGCGGCATCCTCCGCACGCGAATTCAAGCTCTGCCGACAATCTCAGCCCCGTGTCCCAACATGAGGTCCAGCGGGCCGTGTCAAACACATTTGATGTGGTGGCGTCCCTTTCGCTTCAACCCAATCCATCAACGTCCTCACCTCATCTTCCGAAGCCGCGTGGCAATCGATGCTAACTTACGCGGCCGGCTCGCCGCGGCAACAACCAACTCGAGGAAGTCGCCGTGGTCGCGGGCGACCATTTCCGCCAAGCCGAGCCCCAGCGCCAGCGCCGGCGACACTCTCGCCGAGAAGTCCTCGCCGGGGACGCAAAGAACGGGGACCTTCGTGGTCAACTCAAGAGGAACGATCACGCACGCCGCTCCAAAGAGTATCGATGGCCGTTGTGTGTGCGGTGAAAAGGACGGTGTCGACAAACCCGTCGGCAAGGCCTTTAATCAAAAACTCGCGCTCTCGGGGGAAGAAGTCGTGGAAGTGGAATCTGCGAGGTGACGCCAACATTTGCAAGCGCTGACCTGTCGGAGGAAATGTTGCGAAGCGCAAGGGCCCGACGGCGCATGTTCTGGTTGTGAGGGGTGGCATGAGGGGGGTAACTTCGGGGGGGTATGGGTCAAAAATTATCATCCACAAATGCAGCTTGGGAACTCGCGCCATGGCGTCGACCCAAATGTCAAACGACGTCGGCTCCATCTTGTACATGGACTGCGGGGTAAAACTAAATGTCATTTGCGGACGTTCCATGCGCCGAAAACGATTGCGTCGTCGGGGATTCCAAACTCTGCACGAGTTGGCCACGCCATCGGCGAGCCGTCTGTGCGATTGACCAACGGCTCGCCTCGCTGCAGGAGGACTTCTCTTCGGCTTTGTCTGTAATCTGTGACGAGGTATGTGTCTGCGAGATAGATCAGCTTCTGCGACAAGTAAGAACGATAAACCGCATGCGCGACCTCGGAATAATAAGAGATGAGGTCAGGAGGCGACGTTATCTTATCAGACGCAAGGTAGTCGACAAACGGGGCACCCATTGTGCCAGGGTATCCATGGAAGTGCATCACGAGAGGCGCAGGCCGCATTGCCAGCAGCTCCATGCCCGGGAACAGCGTCCAACCGGACATGTCGATGAGGACGTGGATCTGCCGCTGCTGAACCGCCAGCGCAACTTCCGCGTCGTTCATGGCCGCCGCTTCGATAAATTCGAAAACCTCTGCCATGACTTGAAGCCTCTCAACGCGGCCATCATTGCTTTTCCTAGCGAATGCAAACACCTAAGCGCAATCATTTAAACGCAACGACGGGGACCTGAAAATTGGAGCGTCGATGAAGCCCGAAGATAGAACGAGTGAACCTTGCCGTCGTCGTGTTTCCCTGAAACCCTGAAGACGATACGTAGCCGATTCGAAGGGTGCCGCTCCACTCTGATCTACATTTAGAGCGATGGCACGGAGAAACTGCCTGGGCGGGGGTTCAAGACAAAGCCTTTGATGTGGTGAAGAGTTATTTGTGCGTGGAGGCGCGCGTTCGATTGCAGTTGCAGAGGGGACAGCTGGTCGTTTGGGGGAGGGGTCAGGAGTGGGACGGCTGGACACTCACGCCGTACACAGCGGACTGCCACGGCTGGACCAGAACTCTGTTGTCGCGCATAAACGAATCGAACAATGAGCGGAACGAGATCATGTGGTCGTGCCAGTGGCGCCAATCGGCGGTCTTTTGCATAACGGCGAGGCTATTCATGATGGGGGTTTGATGTGTTGAGTCCAGCTGGATTGCGATCGCAAGGGCGTCTTCGGCAAGCTTCAGACGTCAGCCCCCCCGATCGCAAACAAGAAGTACTGTGAAGTTCTTGAGGCTAATATAGGCATTACCGAGGTTGTTGTAAGCACGAAAGAACTGCAGGGGTCATTTTCGCCCTAAAATAGCGACATCAGGCCGGATAGTCGTCGCTTGAATTTGACAAAAAGCCTCTGCGTGAAATCGCTTCATCGAATGCATGACATTACCAAGCCCAAACCACGCATCTGCATCCATGGGGTCCCGCTTTAAAGACTCGCGGTAGAACCTTGTCGTCTTGACAGTCAGTGTGGCGAAAATTGAGTGGGAAACAATTCGTTCAGCGCCTTCTAGTCCACTGATGGCGTTGGCTGGTCTGTTACTTGAATTGATATCAAACCAACCGATGGAGATGAGGACCGAGGCATTGACGGTCTTGTCAACGTAGACGCAAGGGTTCATGGCAGAAACAGCTCCGTCAAAATGATTCTAGGGAATAAACTTCGAACCTAAATGCTCTCATACCCTTTGCAACTCTTCCAAGACGTACTCACACCATTTCACAGACATCACATCATGCGAGCAGGAGGCCAGACAAAAGAAAACAAAGCCGGCCCACAGACGCATTCGTTAAATTTGAGGTACAACTTTTGAGTTGGAAATGGCGGGAAGTAGAATTGTCCTACCCATTGTGGAGGATAAGACGGTTCTGAAAGCATCTGCAGAGCAAAGCTTCTTGCGATCTTCGGCATGTTCACGCCATTTGAAGTTTCGTTGATGTCTGCAGCGGATACAACATTTCAGCGTCCATTTCTGAGCATTGGGCTGCCGAGCCGCTCCTCAATCATGATGGTTTCGACCACTGGAAAAGTTCACCATGCAGGAGAAGTCAAAAGCAGCCACTCCAGCAGGTGCGCTGTCAGTGGAACATCAGGAAATTGCAGTGATTGACGATCTCCTCAATTTCATGATAGTAAGCCATGAGGAGGCATTGCTTTTACAAGCCTAGGGCATTGATGGCATATACATCAAATTTAGCTACACGAATGAGTCTCTGAAGGAGCTTACGTTTGACTTGGATCCAACCCTAGGTGGTGTCTGTGAACGCAGCATTGACGCGGCTCAGATTCCTCCACATCCTTTCTTGCGAAACGTATTTGCCCCCTTGGGCTCTACTATGCGCACATCGCCCGCTTCATCGAGAGTAGATCTATCATGGATTGTGGTCTCGTCAGCCACGCGCTGTCGGCCGCCATGAGAACCCTCCTCAAGGTGGGATCCTTGGCGTTGCTGCTGATGAATTAGGAGTATCTTGTACTCGTCGCGCAACTTGAAAGCCTCCACCTCTTGTCTGAGCTGACTCTTCAAAAGATGTCGTTCTTTGTTCAGCCGACACTTGAAACGCTTCGCCACATTGACGATCTCGTACGCGGCATCGACGCCGCCTCCCGAGACCGGGGAGGAGCCCTCCTCAATATCATTTACGCCCGCCTCCTGGACGTCGGCGGCGCTTCCGATGTGTTGCAGAAGTTGTTCCTCTTCCTGCTCGAGGCTGCAGCGCAGCCTTTCCTCGCACAGCTTGAGGCTTGGCTCTACAGCGGCACTGTTGATGACCCATTCCTTGAGTTCATGATTGAAACGACGAATAGCTCAAACTTTTGGGCATCAAGGTTCCGATTGATTGCCGAGCGGGCGCCAAATTTTTTGGGCGATGTGCATTTATTTCAAAAGATTCTTGTCTGCGGTAAGAACTTAAGCGTTCTGCGCGAGTGTGGGGAGGCCTCTCGGCTTCCAGAGCGAACAAAAGTTCCGTTCAGCACGTCGGCCCACATGTGGCCACCCACCCTTTGAGCTGACGATGGCAGATTCTCCGCTGTCGTCGACAAGGCTCTGAGAGTATCTTCCAAAATGCTAATCGACCATTTTCGGGACAAGCGGTCCCTGGTGTCCCGATTTCAGTTCGGTTCATAGCGATCCCTCTCAAACCTCAGGTCTCTTAAGCATTTCTTTCTTCTCGATCAATGCGACTGGATGACGCTTTTCTTGGACCTGGCGGCCGATGAGCTCTGCCTGAAGCGAAGCGACATCGACCGTTCTCGGCTTGAAGCTGCCCTTGAGGTTGCTGTTCGCGCGTCGGTTGCGTCAGCGGACCCTCATCACGGTGATATCAAGCCCGTGTTGATGGATGCGTCGGCTCTTCACGAAATCATGCACCTTCTCAACGTCGACAAAGAAGATGCTGAGAGCGCCGATGCTCCAGTCATCCAACTAAACGGTTGCCTCCCTGTCGTCCTTCCCTCACACGCAGGATTTGAGGCTTTTTCTATTGCTTACGAAGCGCAATGGCCCCTCAACATTGTCTTCAACAGAGAAGCCATGGGAAAATATCGTTTCCTTTTTCGCCACCTGTTTGCCCTCAAGCGAACGGAACTTGCTCTCTCAGCCGCGTGGAAAATCCTCTCAGCGTCTAGGGCGTCGGAGCTGTCTGGGCCTCTTGTGACTGTCCATGTCCTCCGCAGTGCGCAGCTCCATTTCATTCATTCGCTGCTGCATTACCTTGCCTTCGACGTTGTGGAGGACTGCTTTCAAACGTTCATGGCCAAGCTTGAGGGCGCCCAGTCCCTGGACGACATCCTCGGCCTCCACTCAGACTTCCTTGACAATTGTATCCGGAGGTTTTTCCTTCCGAATCGAGAGCTGACACAAGTGAGAGATTTGCGTCCCTTTGACACATCAAGGCATTCGCAAACATCCTCTCAACTTGTGACCGCTTCGCAGACTACGCGCAGAGGACAGCGCGAACGTTTGAGACGTCGTTGGCGGAACAAAGCAGTACCACCAAGACCTCAACTGCACTAATCACTTCGCGGTCAAAGGTTTTCAAGTCAAATTCACGCCCTCCTCACTCAAGCAGCTGCGAGCAGAGATTGCGTCCACTTTGGCAGACGACGATCATTTCAAACGAACGATCCACAAGCTCAAGAGCGAGTTCGAGGAGCGCTTGCAGGGTTTCATGCGGTTAGTGCAGGGGCACACGTCTCAAGATCTTCAGTTGTCGACCCTTTTGATTGGCCTCAACTTCAACCATTACTATACATCTATAAAACTGTAAATTTACATGTGTTCAGTCGGCTGCGGCTCTTCTCCATCATTTCAAACGCTTGTTCCGCAGCGGCTCGCCGCTTTCGAATGAACGCGAGAATCCCTAAGACAATGCCAACTAGTGCAACGCTTCCGACCGATGCAACTACGACGACGATCAAGTTTGCTCCTGAGCTCACTGGGAGCTTGTTTGAAGGTCCCCAGACTTCGGCAACTGCGGCCCACAAGAACTCAGCACCCTTGCGCTCACAGTCCCTTTCAGGGCCCATCGCCCACAACGATGAAGTTCGATTGTAGGCAGCTGGTCCTCTGAGCACTGCGCGTGCGCTCTGTGGCCATGTGTTGGTTCGAATCGCTTGGTCATACACCCCTGTCCCGGCCCCAGAGAGAGCGGCTGTAATTCCCAGCGAGGAGATGAACTTGGGACTGAATGGGTGGTCGATCGCTGTGCTGTAAACGAATGCAAGCGTCATGGGATCCTGAGAAAACGCGAGGCCCCGGAGAATAAAAGGAGCCAGGGCTGTGTCATTTAGGAGAGGGGCAGCAACGTCCATCGCAGAGGGGAAGATGAACGCATATGCAGCCAGCGCTGCCTCAAATAACGGCGAGTTTGACGCGTCGCGCAGAGCGTCTGTCGTCACGCCCATTCCTGCGATGGAGCCCAAGTCGACGACCTGCTGGACATCAAACCAAGCGACGCTCTGTGCAAGCAGCTCAAGGCCCATCAGCGCATCGGCGCTACGAGTTTTCCAAGCCCGGCGCGCAACCACATCCTCGACTGCCGCCCAAACTGCAGCACCAGCGTTTTTGTTGATGAAGCTAACGACTGACGCGTTTTGAGACAAGGCTTTCAAATTTGCAAGGGACAGCGTGGCAGCGTAAAAATCTGGAAGAGCGGGCGTTGAGCGCAGCAGGGCTAGTGCTTTGTCGTAGAGGCCGGAGAGGTTCGTCGGGGCGAACGACGCCATGGCGAGGGTGTGGAGGAGCGAGCGGCCAGCAGACGGGGGAGAGGTAGCGTTTGGGTTAAAAGGGAAAAAAACAGGGGCAAGGACAGTTTGCCTGCACGCACTCTCAGCCGCAACTCCTGCAGCAGTCTGCAAAATCCGCCCGCGAGCACGGGACATGGCCGCAGCGGCTACGCGAAGATTCTGTGGAAAGAGCGCCGAGCAAACGACCGTTTGACCGCTGGATGGGAGAGGGGGCGACGACAACGCCGACATGACCCGTTCGGCCTTCGCTCCAAACACAGCGAGAGCGTCAGAGATCGCTAGCGCAGGGATGGGCGGGTCGGCAATGGGCTCGTCCAGACCCGCCGCTTCGACCGCCATGGCCTCCCACTCCGCACGGAGGCGAAAAAATCCGGCCGTGTCCGCGTCGAAATGGTGGTTCAAAACCATGCGGCGAGCAAGAGCGAAGCCACACCACAAGTCTCGTGCCGACGCGGGGGGGTTTCGCATCGAAAAATGGTGAAAAGCCATGAGCGTGTGGAGGCCGGCAGCAGCCCATGAGCGGCGGAACGCCGACGGCCCGGACAGAGCGCTCGCGTCAGCGGCGCTGACCAAAAACAGGCCCCCTCTGACGAAAGAGAACGGGGCCTGGTGAACGAACGCCGCGCGAGAGGAAGTGACGTTGGCGAGGGCTGCGACAGCGCGCGATGAAATGACAGCAGGGGCCAGGAGGGTGACAGGGCCAGCCGGGTGGGCGAAGTCAGATAACAACAACAAGAAATCGCACGGTGAGGCGAGGGATGTAGGCGGCAGTGACTCGAAAACGTATTTAAATTGAGTGCTGATGTTAAAATTAAACGTCGCCAAAAAGCCAGGCTCATCAAACGACGGCAAGAGCGTCCGCAAGCCCTGCGTGAGGGAGAGGCCGCCATGGCGGCCCTCAGAGGCGACGAAAATGACAGCGGGGGAGGGATTTGCGGCAGCGAATGTCAGCGCGAGGGTCAAATTTGCTGCAGCTGGAATGCGTGTGACGAAGCGGATGACATCGGACGACACTTGAACGGGGTGCGACATCAAATACGGCGTATTCTCATCGCCGTGAAGGCTTGCGTCTAGGACTTGAACGTCTTGCGCATGGAGGTCGAGCCAATTGACGGGGGCGCGGGTCTCAAAGGAGATTCGAGCAGCGCCATGGACTGCGTTTGTTGTGCGGTTGTGGGACAGCGTTGCGACGTAGACGATGCGGTGCACGACTCGAGGGAGCGACGACGCTGAAGGGGGGGGGAGGATTGGGACGGGGGACGTGCCATTAACGAAAAAGAATGCGAAGGAGTTGTTGAGGGGGAAGGACGCTGTTGCGTTGACGAGAAGGAGAGAGTGAAGCCAGAGATGAGCCGCGAGGTTCATTGTGTACTTTGTTACGTTAACGGCGAAGAGAGTCGCGGACAGGCCGGCGAAGTTAAGCTCGTCAATGACAACTGGAGCGACGTGGTGAGACGTCCAAACTTGCAAGGAGGCTTTCAGCTGAGCGTTGCGTTGATCGTCGAGCGTAACATCAATGCGATCAGCGCGAGCAAGCACTTGGGCTTGAATGAGATCGCCGCCAAAGCTTGTCCACAGTGAAACTCGCACCAACGTGACCGGTAGATTGTCAAGGACTACAGAGAGCGTTACGAAGTATTTAAATCCAGACACGAGCTGCCGATCTGCATCGTTAATGACCAGAGTACAATGGTCGCCTATGCAAGAAACCGTGTCCTGAAACGCGTCAAATCACACGAGGAAGGACGACATTGCATATACGGTTTCGCGAATGCTCAACAGCTTTGATCAGGTCCTCATCTGCAGTACTGATTGGCATTGCAGGATGAGCAACAGTAAGTGAGAATGCGACCAAAAAGAGGTAAGGGACCATTTAGTCAGAAGTACAAAGTAAGCGATCTGTTAGGCTCTAGGGAGCAGGTCCTCAAGCTGCGAGACGCCGAAGCTCCAAACCGCCATTGACGCCGCACAGTGCTGCAATTGGGTCTTGTCAAGCTTGTCTGGAGTATCTGCTGCAGTGTGGTGGAACCAAAAATATCCATTAGGAATGCTGCCTGCGGGAGGCTGCTTGCTTGGGCCAGAACTGAACCCATCGCAAGGATTGTTTGCCGACTCGGGACCCCAGCGAGGATCCAGATCCTTGGAAGTTACAAAGAGAAAAATCCAAAAACACTTCCAAACTAGCGCAAGGAACACCAGTTTCACACATGAACGATATGTCCTTCGTTCATTAGGAAAATCGACAAAAGTATACGGTTCCACCACCTCCAGCTGTCACGTTACCAGAGCCCATGTCCCCCAGTAAGTGTTGCCCAACATCCTGTCGTTTCAGTCGGTAGTTTTAATGCGAAACCTCAAGAATCTGACGGGCCTTATCTGACCCTCCAAATCCGATTGCATAAGGCGTAAATGTTCCATCTGTGTCATTAGGGTTTCCTCACTAGTGTTACCGTCAGATTCAATGGCAATCGACGTTTTGTTCATCTCCAAAACGTGATCGGTGAGATATTGACGGCCCCCGCGAGCGCCATTCTCCTCTGCAAAATGAGGGCATTGGATACGCGCTGACCGTTGACAAACATCACTGCCCGGATGGTTCGACGGGGCTTGAGGCCTAACTTGTGGATCAAGCGGACAGCTTCCCAAGATGACACCGCACCAGCCCCATCATCGATCGCACCCTCCGCGATGTCCCAGCTGTCCATGTGTCCCCCAATGACAACATACTCGTCAGGTTTCTCCACACCTCGTACTTGAATGATGACATTTCTAGAGGGGACATCCGCTTCCTGATGTGCTTCCATGTTTAATTCCAAGAAGATACGCTGGCCGCGATCTTGCATGCGCTGCATCAGCTCCGCGTCCTCCACTGTGATACACGCGCCCGGTATCGTTGTCGTCTGACTGCTTCCAGTGTGCGGAGTTTGCAAAGAATAAGGTGTGACGGATCGGATCAACGCGGCAACAGCTCCATATTGCGCTGCAGTTGAGGCACCTAATCGATGAGCAATTCAACTGTATAGAAAACACCAGCAAAGCGGTACTCGACAGTTTCGCCATATGACACAAATGGTGCATTGTACACCACAATCTTGCCAGATGCATTGGCAGCTCGCT
The DNA here is from genome assembly GCA_027487435.1 of Verrucomicrobiaceae bacterium. Classification (GTDB taxonomy): domain Bacteria; phylum Verrucomicrobiota; class Verrucomicrobiia; order Verrucomicrobiales; family Akkermansiaceae; genus UBA956. Next base: position 20,453 of record JAIYDP010000008.1, read on the forward strand.
CCTTCAATTCGTCAAAGGAGCGCACAACAAAAGCTTCGGCAACCAGGGGCTTCCCCAAGGTTCCGATTGAACCACCAACGGCTGCCTTGGAAGTAAGAGACATTGGAGTAACTTGGACCATAGCCATGTTCTTTTCACGAACCGATGGGGACACCAACCGAAGACTTTCACGGCCGCGAACCCATCGTGGAATCATGACAGGCTCTGTGAACACTTCAAGTCCATCTTGAGTAGCAAGTTCAACAACATGATCGATGGCTTTCTCCAAGGCAGGAGTTCCACTGAATCGAGGACCGAATGTGTCACAGATGTAGGCAATTCTTTGAAACACTTCGTCATTCCCATCCAAGGCTTCACGAAGTATTGCGTCAGTAGCCATCTTCGTAGACATGGAAACATATCTGCTTGTTGGAATTAATGAGGACGAGACGGAGCTCAAGAGAAAACACAAACAAACGATCGTAGCGCCCATAACAATTTGTTAAACTTTTTTTTATTGCTCTGGGTCTGAAAGGAGACTGAGGTTCAATTTACGACCTGAACGAAAGGGGCACAACACTCGAGAGGGTGAGATGGGGGAAAGGGAAGGGAGCCCAGCAATCAGGCTGAGACAGGGTTGGAGGGACGGAATGGGCTGCGGCGATACCATCGACTGGAACGTCCGAGGAGGACGGCGGGGAAATAAAAGACGGTAGAAGAAAGGTCAGCGGAACGAAGAGAGGTGTGCTAGGACGCACTTAAGCAGCCAGTCAGTGTGGAAGCGGTGGAAGGCCAGGAGCGTCAACGTGCACCGCCGCGACGCCCATGGAAGTTTACAAAAAACAGAGCATTGGATACACGTTTGCAAAAGGATATTCTGTTTGAAGGAAACTTTCAGCTTTCGCAGGAACAATTCTGTAGATTTCTGGAACTTTCGGATTTCCCAAAGCGCAACAGTCCCAGGACGGAAACGATGAGGCTTCTTCACTCCGCCAGTAGTTGGAGCACTCTTACGAGCAGCCTTGCTTTGCCCGCTGCTTGTGGGGGCCTGTTACGTAATCTGTAAGTGCCCCACGTCTAGTCACTCTACAACAGGAAATTTTCAACTTGAAGAACGTGTTGCTCGCTGACGTCACAATGCAGACAAGTCAAAGAAACACGGATTTCTTTCAGGTTCTAGTGGTAGTTGTTGGGTGAAGGTGAATGGTATTTTTCGAAGCATGTCCAACATTGAGCACACAAAAACTCCTGGAGTGGTAACTGTGAAACTTTGGAGATTGAAATTCACAACAATTTCAGAACAAGAATATGCGTACAACGATGAGTGCTCTGCCGCTCCTGCAAACTATTCGCGGAGTTACGAGCGTTCTCCACGAATACGGCGCGCAAGCTGAATGTCCTTCGGCATGATCGTAACACGCTTCGCATGAATAGCACAGAGATTGGTGTCTTCAAACAGAGAGGTCAAGTAGGCCTCAGCAGCTTCTTGCAGCGCAAGTACAGCGGTACTCTGAAACCTCAAATCGGCCTTGTAATCTTGTGCAATCTCGCGGACAAGACGCTGAAAGGGCAGCTTTCGCAGGAGCAACTCAGTAGATTTCTGGAACTTTCGGATCTCACGAAGCGCAACAGTCCCAGGACGGAAACGATGAGGCTTCTTCACTCCGCCAGTAGTCGGAGCACTCTTGCGAGCAGCCTTACTTGCCAGCTGCTTACGAGGGGCCTGCAACATAAATGACACGAAATGTTCGTACACCAAAGCACGCTTTGTCAAACTAAACTACAACAGGAACCATCGCAAACTGGCTATCAAAACAAGCAAAGTGATGCTGCAGTGAATGTGACGGAATACCTTCCCTCCCGTTGACTTCCGAGCAGTTTGCTTCGTTCGCGCCATCGTGCTTGATCAGGTGATTTAATTTGCTAAAAAAGGAAGTCGATGAATCTGGGAGGGGGGGTCGGAAATCTGACAGGGGGGGGGGGGGATTTCCAAATTTGGATAACAAATTCAAGAACTTGTTACACGCTTTCATCGTTTTCTGCCACTTAGCTTTTGTTACCGTTAAAGAAAATATGGCTTACACTTGAAAGCAAGATCCTATGACTAATTCGTTCAGATAAATTTCGGCTGTTTAGTTAAATTAACTTGTCATGAAGGCCGTTCTCATTCTGTCGATTGTTATTCTCGCGACGGTTTCGATTCTCATCTCTTGTGACACGAAAGGGCTGTCGCCATAATTCTTTCAAGCTTCCCCCAGTTTCCCAATGGCCGTCCCGCGTTCTTTCCCCCTTGCCCTCTGAGTCGATGCTGCTCTCCGAGCTTCCCTCGGAATGGGATTGGAGGTACCATTCTTTCGAGTATTCTTACTCCAGAAATGTAAATGGCACCAACTTCTGTACCAAGAACCTTAACCAACATATTCCTCAGTGTCTGCAATTTTGGGACCGGCTGACGTCGGCAGATTGTGGAAGTTGCTGGGCTCACGGATCGATGTCTAGTCTTGCCGACCGCATCAAAATCTCTCGGAAGGCTGCTTGGCCGGATATCATACCCGCTATTCAAGGTTGGTATTACCTGTTGTGTCCCACGTTGTAGACATTCTCAATTGTGGTACTTCGGCTGGAACCTGCGGAGGAGGCTCTCCGATCATGGCATTCAAATTTGTCCATGAAAATGGAATCCCCGACGACACGTACGACGTTCTAATTGCGTTTTCATCTTCCAGATGCCAAGCTTACGTCGCCGACGACTTGAAATGCACTGACGAGCATCGCTGCCAAAACTGCCAGCGTTGAGTATCGTCCGCAAGGTGCTTACATTGTAGCTGGAGTCGGCTGCTTTGCTCAAAAGAACTACACGTTGTATCACATCGACGAATACAGTTCCGTCGTCGGCGAGCAAAAAATGATGGCCGAAATTTACGCTCGCGGCGTTCCCAATTTGTCACCGCTATTGACTTTTCAGCCTATTGCCTGCGGAATCAACGCCGACCCCATCGAGTCTTACACTGGGGGAATCATTAAGAGTGCATCTGCGCTTGTATTCCTCTAAGCTCTCAGCCATTGAACCGCCGATGATTAATCACATCATCTCAGTCGTGGGATGGGGCGAAGAAGGCGGCGTGAAGTATTGGATAGGCCGAAATTCATGGGGTAGCATACATCCCGTCCCAATGAATAGTCAGGCATGTACTGGGGAGAGCAGGGATGGTTCAGGATCATCCGTGGCTACAATGCGCTTGGTATTGAGGAGGCATGCTCATGGTTCCATCCTTTTTGCTCGTCACTGACACAAGTAGGGCAACCCCTGTCGTGACTGCAGCGTAGTTTCAAACTTAAGTACACTATGTTGTCACGATACATCTTGACTAGTTTATTTTCGCCCTAGCATGCTCGACGTTATGTTTGATATCTAAGAGCTGATGAGAGAAACCTCAACGGACAAACGGCATCTGCTTTCATTGCAATCACTGATCTCGCCTAAGACTTAAGTTCAGGCCAATGCAAGCAGACCCCAGAAACTATCTTTGACGCGAAACTGTCTTGCTGAGATCCATCTGGAGAGTTTGCAAAGAAGCAAAGGCTCACAAACACGCGCTGAATGTCTTGTTTGGGGCCATTTCAGTTGCAAAAAGGTCTCTGCTAGCGGAAAACATAGTGTTCTCAGCATTGGCTGAGATGTTCTCTCCAAGATGGACCTGTGGTTCCGAAAAGAGATCTGAAGAAGAGATTGACTTCTTGTTCCAAAATCTCGCCTGAATATCGGCGTTGTTTGAGTTGGATGCATCCGGAGCGAGCACCTGCATCTGGGGTTCCCTCTTTGAAGCAGCAACCAATCTACTTGGTCGTGAGTTGCGGAGAGCTGGCACGCACGTTTCTTGAGAATCAGTCGGGCTTTCGGTGAGAGAGAGTTTCGGAAACTGAGTCCTTCACGTCAGCACAACTATGCCATAGCGATACAATGGGTCGGCGGCGATAGTCTTCGCTTCACATGAGTCATTGGGGGCTGCCGCCGCTGCAGGGAACACAACTGCAGTACCGAGCTTCGTTGCGCCAAGCGAAGTTTTCTTTGAGGACACAGGACGCTTCAAAAGGGTAGAGGATTTCGCTTCTGACGCGGTCCGAACCATAGGGGAGGCGGACGACGGAAGATTTGGCTGCAGATGAGGACGTGCAGACGTTTCAGCAGCAACGGGGACTGGCATCTCATGCACTGAGCTGCTTGTTAACTCAACTGAATGCTCGTCAGGATGCAGCGCAACTTCCTTCCTGAAATGTCAGCCGAAATCTGAAGCGCCACACTTAAGCTCCAAGGCAGCAAGGCTGTGGAGATGATTCTTGTACAACTCAGCAGCCCTTGATGTGTACTTAGCCTCTATTCTGCTAGCGCCAGCTCCAGTTATGCCATGCTGACTGAAGAAAGTTGCTGCATTGGCATTTCCACCAACAACCATGTTTGCAATCTGCTCCGGAGTCCATGTATCGAACTCAATGGACCGAACAAATGAAACATGAACACCGAGTTTTCGATGCTGCCCGGCGCAATCTAAACACAGGAGGATCCCAAAGGAGGTCGATGCCCATGCAGGGTTTTTTGTCCCACAATCGATGCAGACCTGAACAATCACCTTGAAAGCGGCCATTGTACTTTATTCTCTTGTTTCGATCGAACCTTCTTCAGCGCATTAGCGCTGGCTTCGAGGCACAGGTGCTTTGCAGAGGCCATTCGCAGTGAGAATAAAGATGTGTGGGTTGCTGCTGTTAGTTTTTAGTATGTTGTCTATTTTCGGTGAGGAAGTCAGGAAAAAACTAGCTGAAGGACAGAAAATGTTTGACGAAGCCTTTGATGCGCAGAAAGCTTCCAACGGGAGGGAGGTCTCGGCTTGTCCTTTTTGTCTGAGACATGAGGAGATCAATTTCTCTGATGCTCCGCTGGGTCGCAGTCAAGAAAGGGCTCTGCCATCTCGCCCGAATGCACAATCCACAGTATAGGGCTGATGTATTAAATATCTAATTGCTCTAGTCCTCTGATCAATTTGAAGTCCTTTCCAAAGCCGACCTCATTGCCGTTGTGACACGACAGAAACGACAAATCGCAGCACTTAATGAGCAATGCCGATGTGCCCTGCTCACGTTATGCCTGACAGTGCAAGCGCAAGGCAGAGGAAGTCAAGATGAAGTCACCCAATTGCAGCAAACTCTAACAAAGCATCAATCTGAGGCAAAGGCTCTCGTTAGGAAGCTTCGTTCTGAGGTAGCATTCTCCTTAAAATTTTAAACACTGGCAGATTTTATCCCTCAAAAAGACAGTGGAGGATCAGCAGCAATTGATTCCCGAGTCGCCGACGACATTGGCGAAGTCTCTCGTTCTCCACATTGTCGATGACTCGCTTTCAAAAGTGCACCCATCAGACCCTCGCAGGGCCGCTCTTCCTGTTGTCTATGCCATCGCTAAGTTCCTCTCAGACGGCAACACTCAACATCTTGCCGTCTTATCGGACGAGCGTCTCGATGAAGTTGACGCAGCGATTTCCGGCGTAGTCGATGCGGCAAGAACGCTGATGCAGAGGTTCACAATGCCTGAAGCATGTTTATATGTCAGCACGAAGCTGCGAGTCGATGGTTTGTCTCAGCAGTTGTCAATCAAAAAGCGTGAAGTGGACGAATGTCTTACAAAAATGTCGTCTCTAGAAGAACAGGTAGACGCAGAGCGTGCCCTGCGCGCCGATGCGGAGACTGAACGAGACACTCAGATCAAACTGAGAGAGATGGCAGATCGCGTCCGAGACTCCGCCTTGGAGCGCGAGTCGCAAGCGAAGCAGCTCGTCGAAGCAGAGAACATTGACGAGGCTCGGGCCCTTGCCGTTGTCGCTTATGCAGACGATCGTTGGGTTGTCTCTGATAGTCGCCAAGGCCGGGTCTGTCGACGACTCTCCAGTGGACATGTGGACGGCAATGTCCCATTGGCACTCATCGACAACTCTCCTAAATCCGTTTTTCGGACCATCCCTCAGCTGGTTCTGGTTCCTCTTTTGTTGGCTGATAAATCTTCAGACGGAGCAACTGGCGAAATCCTCAGCGGCGTTGGAGAGGCTTCAGTCTGAGTTCACTTCATACAAGGTTCGAGCGGCTGCCATCATGAAGCAGAAGGCGATGGACATTCTTGATCCTGTGCGTTGATGTGCGGGCACTCCTGACTCTCAGACGGAATCCCTTCATGAAAAGCCCTATCCTGTGCCACTTGTTCCGCAACCCCCTTCCAAGGGGGCCAACGACGACCGCGTGAGGGAATTGCAAGAAGCGAAAGCAAGCCTGGAGGCAGATCTGGCTGCAAGTCGCCAGGAAAATGCGCGTTTGCGGGAAGAATTGAGTTGTATGGTCAAAGCTCAGTCGGAGGCGGTCCTCAAGCTTGATGAAGAACACAAGGACATTGTTCATTCTATGCAACGAGGTACTCTCTCTCTCTCTCTCTGAGGCCGTTTTGACGCAGGATGATTGCTTCCAAAAGGTTTCCGATGTTGAGCGGAGGCTTAGAGAGTTGGAACTGGAGTCGGAAGCCCATCATGCCAATTCAAGAAAGCTCATCGAAGCGAAGGATGCGGAACTCTTCGAGCTGAGATTCAGGATCAAGGTTTGCATTCGTTTCGTACTCTCAAGCTTGCAGAATGCGTCGAAAGATATCGAACGACCTCGACCAAAGGAAGTCTCAGTCGACAATGTTGCAACGACATCTCAACCAAGTCATTCGAATGGGATCTCCGGAGAAGCAGAAGAAGTCATTCTTCCTCTTGCAAAAGTAGTTGCGTTCAAAGACAGCGAGATCTCCTTTCTCCGAAATCGCATTTCGCAGCTGGAGAACTCCTTAGAAGAATCTTTGAAGTCTCAATGCAACACCGACATCGTTTATCTCCAAAATGTTTGTAGGCAGTATCTCATGACTCAGGAAGAGGTTCTTCTTCGCTGGTAGCAAGCCTAACAGAGCAGAGTCTTCTTCCCGTCGTGTGCCGTCTTCTCAAATTGGATCCATCGCAGCGGAAGCGAGTGGAAGAGTCTCACAAGGTACTAAGGCTTTGCATGGCTAAATTAATGTGCAAAGCCGGCGTCCACATTGAAACGGATGGCAGAAAGCTTGTGGAAGTAACTGAGGAAAGCGTTGAAGAAATTTCTTTGAGTTAGCTTTTCTTGTCTGAGCTCCTTCCGGTCTTTCCGCTTGTTGTTCATCTATGTTGTGTATTACCGCCATGACTGTAGGCTGTGTCGTTGTCGTTTGAAGAACTTCCATGCAGACAACGCCCTGCCGTTCCTATACTTTAACACCCTGACCAGAGGAGCTTGGCAACTCGACGCCCCCTTGATCAACATCCAGACCTTACAGTAAATTCGTGCAATGTCGGGTCAAACGCTATGTTCGCGATAAAATGCCCTCACTACCACGGGGGTCATTGTTGCGCTTTCTGTTTATTGGTAACACATCGTCGACATGCGGCGCCCGTATCCACGCTCTCAGCGGCGCAAACCGATTCCCCCTGCACGAGCTTGCTTGTTTTCTTAACAGACGTAAACTTTAGAGCCATGAACTTTTTTCGAGGCGTCAGCAATGTTTTGTTCCCACAAGCGAAGCCGGAGCAGAATTTCAATGCGAATTGTGAAGTGATAAAGGCTTATGACGAAGCTATCAGGACGTCGAGAAAGAGTGCGGCGACGTTTCTTGCTCTCACCACGCAGACCTGACGCCAGACAAACTTGCCACTGATTTGGGCCTCTTCAATGCAATAGATGACATGCAGAAACTTTTGATTTCTGAAGACAAGTCTCTCATGTCTCTCTCGTCTTCGACTCCACCTTGCTTTGAGCTGCTGATCCAGAACCGAGTGGTAGAACTGCTCTGTAAGGTCGGCACGGTGCAAGTTTTTCAAAGTTGTACTCATATCTTACCATGAAAGAATTCTCCCATGGTTCTATCGGCCGTTCTCCGTTTCATTCATATTATCCTTGGTCTGCGGTTTCCGGTCCTCCGACAATCAAACGTCACAGTTTCTATAATCAACTTAGTGGAGACTGTCCATGTCTAGTTGATGATACCTTCTCTCATACTGAAGGCGCGGCAGTCTGATGCGGATGTGACGAAAGTTGCGTTCGTCCTTGAGGACTTAGCGTCCAATCTTGCGCTTGACCCATCACTTCTGTGTTGCTTTTTTCACTCTCCAACCCCTGTTGGTTCACGGTTTGTGTTCTTATAAGTCAGTCGGAGCCGCCTCAATGTTCGCTTCTCTTGTTGTGCCTGTCGCTCGTTGACCATGTCAAAGTTAGAGCCGACATCAATAAGGCGCTGTGTAGCTTGCTTCGCATTCGCAATAGATCGTTTGAGGAATACGTCATCAAGCAATCTGGCCTGTCTAAGCGATTGGTTGCAGCAGTATCGAGGGCTTTCGAGGAGTGCATGAAGTCGAGACGGACAGACGATTTTGTAGAAGTCTGTTGTCGTTTGGATGGCGTCTACGCGGCGGCTGGCCTTGTACTTTTCTCTTTTCCGTCTTCACTGACGGCTAGGACGTAGTGTTTGCAGTAGATGAGGAACTGGAAACTGCGTTTGGAAAGCAAGTGCTGCGGAGGGCGTTGGTCAACAAGTGATTGCAGTTGTCGACAGTCTCATGAGGCAGATCGGAGGATGATGCTCTTTTGACTTGTCGCGCTCTAAGCCAGGTTTTGCAAAGGGCCAGTTCCCCACCTTTCTTGCAGTGTGTTATTAGTGTTTTATTTCCCGTTTCCATGGAAGACGACGATACCTTTTTTCGGGCGAATTTCTTCGAATACGCAGACGCTGTTTCTGATGACGTGTGAGGGGTCTGGAGATTCTGATTGAGTAGCTCTCTGCGTCATTCTTTCTCCTCCTTCTTCAGTGTGTTGAGGCAATGTCTTTTGATCTGCTAACTTTCTTCTTTATCCGGCCCTTCAAGAAGTTTGAAATACAATCGTCGGTGCTCTTTGCCCAAGAACTAAAAGAGTCTATCATCCGTGTTTCTCTGACACTGCAGTTTGGACTTGCTGGTTTTCAACAGCGGGTACCAACCTTCGATTTCCGAGCTCTACTGGCGATGTGGTCATATCTGCAATTCCTGGAGAGATGACGGAGATATGTTCGACACCAAGTTGATCAACATGCTGCTGCTTCGCCTGAGAAAAGCACTGACTAATTCTCCAGCACTCAATGCCCTATTAACTGGGGTTCTCACTCATGTTCTTATCGTGTCTTCGAATCTTTCTCTCTTGTCGGCTGCGCTCAAGTTTCCTAACGATCACGACTGCTTGACTTCAACCTTGAAAACGATACACGACGAAGTTGGTATAAGGGCAAGCAAGACTCCTGAGCATAGTGGATTCGCGCAGTCTGTACAGCAGGAAAGAGACAGCATGGCGAAGGAGACAAGGATTCGTTCGGATTCCAGGTTGCTGCACGGACCTGCAAGTTTGCTGACTGCACGAGAATGTACGAGGAATTTGAGAATCAGTCGTCTCTTCGGTTCAAACGCGGAGTGATTATCTTGCAAGATTTCGTTGACGAACTCAAAAGCATTGAGCGAGCAGCTGCAGAGAAGTTACAATGACCTGATTCTGCAAAGTTGTAATGCGATTGTATTTATGTTAATTCGCTTCAAGCCGTTCCAGATTCGACGAAAGCATGGCCTTTTCTGTACCACAATTTTGACCACAATTTTGTGGTGGGGGGAGCCGGATGCCAGATTGTAACCTCCGACATGAACCGCTGTGCACGTGTGGCTGGGGACCGCAGAGCATGAGAAGTTGTGGTTCTCGTTGTTTTGAGTCGGCGGTCCTCAGTCATGACTTTTTTGTGGCTAGGATTCATCCTTCAGGTCGCCAGCATGAGGGGGAGAATTGCAATCTCTGAGCTGGTTGAACAGCATCCTGCGTGCGACTATTCTCCTCTCCATGTTGTTCACTACTCAAACCATGCTCTGAGCAATCAAACAATCAAGTTCGCTGGCCCATTGCTTGCTCAGGCTCATTTGACTCAACAACGTAAAGAAAGGTCCAGAACAGACAACTCATTTGTACAAGGCTCAGGCAATGATCTTGAAACGCTTGCATCATTTGCGCTTCATCAGATATCGTCCTCAAAGATCTTGCTCAAGGAGCATCCAAGTCGCTGGACTCAAGATGCTGAAGATCACAACAACCGAATCTCCTCGATGTCCGATAGCGACAATGACGATGTCATCAACTCAACTTCTACCGGAGATGCAATTCTTTCCAACGAAATCCCATCAGAGGAAGACCCTTCATGGAGTGACAACGACGCTGGCCATCGCACGAAGCGTTCCTCGCGCCTCCGGCTCCGTGCAAGGATGAAGAGGGCTGAAATGTTGCCACTGCACTCGACGAAGGACGTACTGAAGCGATGGTTTATCCGCAACGCTCAATATCCGTACCCAAACGACGAAGTCACTGACCGGCTGAGTGAGTTCAGCGGCCTGAGCCGAAAGCAGCTATCTCAGTGGTTCCTCAATGTGCGAAAGCGTCATTGGCTGAGACTCGCAAGGCAACTCCGGTTCAATTTTGGCTCAGAGCTGAGCAAAACTGAGAAGGCCAAGATGCAAACGATGTTGCTTCGCTCCAAGTTCTTCCAAGAGCTCGCCGACGACCCGGAATTTAAAGATCTCTCGGCTGTTCGAGCGCGGTGATGGCTAGTTTGTATTCTCGCATGGGCGCAACGTCGCCAGTATTTAAGTGTAAATTAGCGTTGTCCTGATATGGTCCTCAAGCATTCGATTGCTTCCCGCACAACAGCTGCTCGCGTGAGTTCGTTCATTTACGTCGCACCAATGCTTTGGACAAGCTGCTCCGCACTTTGGTCGAGCAACGCGCCACCCCCGCTCAATGCGCATTCGCTCAGCAGCTCTTCGCACTTGCTGAGCTCTTCAAAGAGAGCGTCGCGTAACAAAATGTCCTCCAGCTCGTGGGAAAAAGAAACGTACGGCTCTGAAAGGCCCACGTCATCGTCGTGGAGCCCAATCAGAAAAGATGCTGCAGAGGCTGCGTAGCGAGGAGAATCCCAGAAGTCGCGAGTCGGCGGACGCGACATCTCCACTAAGAACTTTGAAAACGTCGATACCGCCTCGCCGATGGAGGAATCGATGAGAGAGTCGATTGCGTCTTCGACAAGGAACTGTACCAAAGACTCAGCCTGCTCCTGAGCGACAGACACTTCGATCCCTTTGACGACCTCGTCGCTGATCTTGCGCTGCTGAATGAGAGTCCACGTCTCAGCCAATAGAGGTGAAAAGGAGTTGCATAGCGCTGCAAGAGATGTCATGAACGCCTCTCCAGTTGCGCAGCCGGGGGGCCAAGCAACGGATGGGCCGATTCGTCTCAACTTCCAAAGCCGGACGGACTCAAAGTCCCCTCGAGACAGCTGAACATTCGCGAGGCGCACTCGCAACGACGACACGCTCTTGGTCACGACGCTGATGACCTCCGAGCGACGTGACGTTGTAGGGAACGATTTCGTGGTTTCAAAGAAAGTCATTTCATCTGAAATCACAGTCGCATCAGACATGCTCATCCGCACAAAATGCCGCGTTCGAGAGGCACGCCTGAGTTGGAGGATTGGATATGGCATGAGGTCAGCTGGAGTCAAGTATCCGTTGGCATATTCAAATTCGGATGACGGCCTCACGCCAATGACAATGACGTCTGCTGCGTCAGAGTCCTAACTAGGGGCTCACTGTCTCCCGATGACGGAGTAACACTCGGCCTTGTGTCCCGGATTCGGCTGAGAACGGCCTCCAAACAGTCCGCAGGGGACGCTTTGATGACAAACTAGTCAATCAGCGTCGGCCATGAGAGCCAAACTATCGAATTGGGAAAGTCGAGATACTTGACGACAAAATATGCAGGAACGGTCTCCGGATCTTCAAGCATTTTGGAATATATCGATGATTGCTGTGTCTGCCAAAGTCAGCAACCACAAACAGATCACGCAACCAAGACGTTGGCGACTCGTGAGAACTCAAAGCTCGACTCATAGAGGACGCGCAGCTTCTCCAAAAATCGAAGGGCTGCGGACCATCTCCCACCTTGAACCAAAAGCTGGACCATCCGCCACAGCTGATCGGCCTCGTCGTTTTTCGAATCGTTGTTGAATTCAATCAAAAGGAGCGACAGCGCAGCCTCCTCATAATTGGCCAACGCAGCGTGCACCGACGACAGGACTTCAACGTAGCGGTTGTAGGAGCCTCTTCTGTCGCTGCGATTGAGCCTCTCAAGGAGCTGCAGGACTGCATCAACTTTGTCATCCTCGTGGGAGGCATCGTCGGGGATGCGGCGGAGACGATCGAGAATTGAGAGCATCGACGTGAGGTCCTCAACCATTCGAAGTCCCTCCGCCACTGGAAACGGCTGCATCGCCTGAGCGATCTCTTCCCGCAGACCCGAGAGCCATCGCCGCAGCTCGCCAATGTCGACTGCACGGCGATCCGTTCGCAAGATCGAATCTAGCGCAACGTCGGTTGCAAAATATACATCAGAAAAGGAGCAAGACATCGAAGCCTTTTGAAAAGCGATCGAGCGGAACGCTGCTGAGCCGAAGCGGCGAATCGACGCCGATGGAGATTTCAGCAGGAGGAGGACGGGACGAACAAATGTGGCCCAAACTTCGAAACGACGCGCGGCCAAAAGTGGCGAAGACTCGACGGCCATTTGAAGCCACATGCAGGCTTCTTCGCGAAGGTCGCCACAGAGAGGAACCACACGTGCAGCAACATGAGGGGGGAGAGTCTCCAGTTGTAATGGAGGGGCGAGGGCAATCGCTGACAAAACGGATGCAAAATTTGCCCAAACTGATTGCGCAAATTCTCCTGCGAAGAGAGAGGGTGTTGCGATCTTAATAAGACAAAGGGCTGCTCGGTAGAGTGAAAGGGACATGAATAGCCAAGTGGGAGGGTAGGGGGGGTCCTCCACGATCCGACTGACAAACGCAAGTGTACCAGCGACTGTGTCAGACGCGATTGACGTCTTAAGGAGCACATGGAGCAAGCAAGTTGCTGTGTTCATGGACAGATCACGGCGGCCAGATAACGACAGGGCGCCCGCCGCGCTGACTGAAGGGAATATGAAGTTGACAGCAGATGATGTGAGCTCTGAGAGGCGTTGTAGAAGGATTGGGAATTCTTTGGCATCACTAATGATGTACGGAGCGGCGATTCGAAGAAGCTTCAGCACATCATCGACAAGAGGAATGTCAGCACTCATAGCTCTGCACATGGCTTCAAAAATGTGCGGCCACATAGGCAGTCTGTTGTGCTCCTGCTCAGCAAAAGGTCCTGCCATGAACTTCAAAAACAGTCGGACCACGTTTGGCTGGTCTCGAGAGGACTGGGACAGAGTGACGACTGCTGAGGCCATCATAGCAACTTGTCCAGGACTGAGCATTCTCTCTAGCGCGACGAGGGACTCGTAAAGAGTCTAGGGGATCATTAGAGGCTGTGGGGAGTCAGACGTCGACAGCGAGAGACTGTGTCGATGAATCCACGGACGAATCCACAATGGCGGCGGTAACAAACGACAATATTATTGCGACGCGCTTGTCAAAATCAACATCCATGACAAAAGGGTGAGTGAGAGGAAATCCGCGCGCTCGGATCTGGGCGCAACAACTCTCAAAACTAAATCTAAAAATAAACGAAAGCGCCTGATGCGTTATAGGCGAGGGCGAGCCCAAACAGCTAAACAGTCGCGCAATGCTGAGGGATCTCTCCTGAAAGCCTTCAAGTACACATCAGCTGTGTCCAAAAGACCTCTCCAAGCGTTGGGCCGGGCTGCAGCATGGGAAATAGCATCCGCAAGGTTCTGATGAGCATCTCCGCGATCGACGGCAAGCGGTAGCGAACTAACGACAGCGACGCTTCTGTTCAGCACCGACAATCTAAAGAAGTTAACGGACTCGAAAATGTTGACGCTGAGAGAGAAAAATCTCGGTCTGTGGACGAAGCTGTGACGTCGATCAAAAACAGGGATAGCGGAACAAAAAACTACCCAAGTGAGACTAGGAGCCGCGTCTTACTTTGGCAGCGTCAGAGTCCGGAAGATTTTTTATTTCGGCAAGAAATAAAGATAACCCATCAGTCGCAGCCAAGTCTAACATGTTTCGAAACTTGTTGACCTTGTGGAGCACTAAAAGGATCAAGGACGGGGCAGAGGAGAGACGCTTTGAGCGGGACGTGTCAAAACGAACTGATGCGACATCCACGACATCAGACCCGTCGGTCTGCATCCTTAGTAGCTCCCCTGCAAGGTTAGAGGCGCATAACAGACGTGACGCTCATCTCGAAGCAGGTCTGATAGCGCTCGATTTGTCTTGAACATTCTCAATGAGACGACCTCAGCGCTGCCATCGAGATGACTGATTTTCACAGCTGAAATAGCAGCCTGCTCGATTCTGCCTTTCATCTTAGGAAACGCGTACAATTCATCCAGACGCTTGCTTGCTCGAATATTGAAGAGCGAAAGTACCAGGAAAGCCCTCTCTTCTAGCTCCGGAGGAACCTTCATGTAAAACGTCCAAATCATCTCAGCATGGTCCCCCCGCACAACTGGGCTCCACATCTCATCAGAGAAGGGCTCGTGCGGCGAAGAGAAAAGAACATCCTTTGGCATCAGATGGAGAGGATCAAAGGAGACTCGAAGAAGAGAGCCATCGCCCATCGCAACGCGAGCACAAATGACCGCAGGCTTCTTGAATTTTGACCTCCAGAGGGACTTTATTGTCACGGCCATCGACCGCAGCTGCGACGAGTACCGAGAGAGGCGATCCGAACGAGGAAGCGACTGGGCAATTGATGCTTTGGTTGCAGAAAAAGCAAAGGAAATCCCGACGCTTTTTGCCGCTGTAGCGAACGTACCCACGCCATCACAAGCCACTAGTGCGTTAAGTGTAGCAGACAAATGGCGCCGACGCTCATGCGAAGTGTCGAAGGCAGTTGACACTGGAACGAGCATGGGGGCTACACGGGATGCGTCGATAATGTCGTCGTCGGACACAGAGGGGCGGGCAAAAAGGTGAGAGATTGGACAGACGGAGATAGCGAAGGGAAGACGAACGGCTACAGGAGCGAACGCATCGTCTCGTCGATGGGGAAGGACTTGATAAACCCGACAAACTACGTAAATACCTCTATACATGTCCTCCAAAGTGATGTCCTACGCCATGAGAAACATAGGGGGGAATATAGAAAACGTCGAAGAAAATCCTGCGGATTTCATCTCGAAGAAGAAGACCAGCCCCACCCGAGGGGATAAAAATAGACGCGAAGGGGGTCAAAAAAACGCGTCTCTCGGGAGCGTAGAGGGCGATGCGAAGCTCAATGGCCGAGTCAGCCTTTCCATTAGTGGACGTGGTGGTAACGTGAACCGTAAAAATGATGTGCTTAATGATGACTGAGAGAGTGTAGCGAGAGCCCTTGATGTCATCGAATTCCATCCTAGGCTCTCAGGCTTGGTCACGGGGAGAATTAGAATGAGACTCACATTAGTTCTCGAGCTGCAGACGACATTGGAGCAAGAGATTTCAAAACGTGCTGCTGATTAAGTTCTCTGAGTTCAGACAACGGCTACATGGCTGAACAGCTCAGAAAGATTGAGCCATTCCTCCGAAAAGTGATTCTCATCGCACTCCATGTCAATGAGCTCGTCGCCGCGCCCGAGAGCGCTAAGGGTCAGCGAGGAGATGATTTCCAAATACAAATTGTAAACCGATGTAACATCCTCATCAACTGAATCTCCTGGTGAGTAAGAATCCAAATATCAATCACTGTCACCAAGAGCCATTGTGATGTTGTGTAGGTCCAACGCGCGAGCGAGAAGGCGGATCTCTCGAGTGGATGAGCTCACAGGAGGCGCCTCAGCGCGAGAAGGGGACCCGAGGAAGGTGCTTCGCTGAGGAGAGCTGCTGACTATTGACACGCCAGTTGAAGGCTTCTCATGAGAATATCGCTCCGTCACGTAGTTGTAATATCCAACAGCATCATCCTTTGCAACACAAATCCAGCCCAGAGGGAGATCCTACCGAATAAATAAGATACTTGGTACATAACTGCGAGATCGTCGAGGTCGTAGTCCGCAGCATACAACATCTTGAGATACTTGGTCGTGATCCAATCTTCAATCGCCCTAACTTTAGAATATCAAAAACTGAGGTACCTTGAGTTCTCGAGGGAAGGCCTTCCGGAAACTTTCTCTTCGAAGTGGTGCCAGCAAATCCGGTTTCCTCTCCTTTGCAGAAACTAGATATCAGCCCACGCGGTCACGGAGCACACCAGTAATTCATGAACTGAAAGCACTGACTTCGTAGACCTTACATCAGCCTCAGGAAGAATTCTATCAAGTTGAGGTGCGCACGAGTAAACCACTTTTTCATCGCTTGAGAACATCGAGAGCAAAGGAAGAGCCCAAGCGTCACAGACACGTCGGTAACATCTTTGCCGTCACCGAGTTTCAAGATTCACACCATGAGATTTACATTCCTGGCAACAATCATTTCCTGGGAGCCGCTGCAACGCGGAGAGCAACGCGTCGGATGTGCAACTCATACATTGGCCTACGCTCTAACTATTACTTGTTATTTCAAAGAAGACATGACGGACAGTTTCCTCTCCTGTATTGGTGCAGGACTGACATCGGTCCCGACTATCACAAACAATCTCACTCGCGTCAATCTGCATGCAAACTGTGTGCGCTCCATCGGATCGTCGTTTGCAAATGCAACGAACTTGCAGGAATTGGACCTGAGTTCTAATCAGCTTCGCTCAACGATTGGGTTCTCGCCATTGATATCAGTCACTTGTCTGAATATTGCTTGCAACAAGGTGATGCACCCCTACGTTACGTTTATATCCCAGATCGTTTGTATTGAGGGTCTCGGTGCCCTGACACGCTTGCAAAAGCTTAACTTGTCTTACAATCGAATCAACAGTTTATCAGGACTCGAGGATCTCAGTTCGCCGTATCATTCTCTTCGGTCCGCAACTCTTCCAAACATCATCCTCATTGATTGAAGGGTCCTTGATGTTCGGGACAATCAGATCTCGAAGCGCGAAGACCTCCGCATTGTCTGTGGCCTCAAAGTAATCAACGCGTCATCTCCCCAACATTGTAGAAATTAGAAGATGTCTCATTCTCTGTCAAGGAGAAGACAAATCCCGTCGTCCACACCGACGTCGAAAATATTTCCAGCCGCCACTGATTCTCCCAGTTCTATAGAAAATTCATGTCATCTCATGCTCCTCCATCCCTTTCCATGATCGATGGAGTTTCTCTAGCGTTGTTTCGCACCCATCCTGAAGATGACTTTCCCCCACGACATGAAAATGAGCCCGTCCAAGTCCAGTCGCCGCCATCGAGGCCTCAGAGAGCGGCTCCTGAAGTTTTTTCTCCAGCTGAAGCTGCAAGGGTGCTGCGAAACGAAATTCGATTGGGAAGGTTCGTCAATGGCAGATGATCTCCTTATTTTAGGCTAGAAGAAAACATTGACCATCTCCGAAAGGCACGGGCGCGGTTCGGAGGCCGTGGCCGAGAGGAGCCCGAGGCTGTGGAGGTAGAAGCAGTGCCAAGGCATGGGCATAAGAAGGACGCTTGTTGTGCCACAGAGACTTGGAGAGCCACGGCCGCTTCGGCTGTGCAGACGGAGCAAAGGCTGACGACGTCATCTTCTCAGACCCAAAACGGTAAAAATTCCTTTGTTTCGAGGTTTTCCGAGTGTCTGATGGGAAAGATCGATTGGAGCAAAAAATTCAAGTCGATACGATGTCGCCTTTGATATCTGACCTGGAGTGTGCTCTGTTGCAGAAGGAAGCCGACTTGAAGACGTTTGCTTCTTTCCTCCTTTCTCACTTCGCAGCTTTGCGTCTGCTGCTGAGCTCCGCGATGCCGATGCAGCAAAAAGATTGAACACGGAAATGGAGGTTCGAGCTGCAGTCGAGAGGAAGCTTGTCGTTGACTTCACCCTCGTTGTTGACGTGGGCAGGCATCGTCAATTGAATCAAATGCCTCGATGCAAGTTGCAATCAGCGAGCTTTCCGTTCGCCTTGAGGAAGCTGTTCTGCGTGCCCGTGCAGCGGAAGTGCCGATTTCGAATCTCTTTTGACAAATGAAGGGCCGAGCAGCCTCATCAGGGTCAGAATTTGATGCCCAGCGAAGTCGTGAGCTTGAGGCTCGAGAGCAGCACCAAGTTGCATTGGCCGAAATTGATGTGACGTTGTTCGTAATGCTCCTCACGACTCAGCGCAATCGTGCCGAAATTCGGGATCTGAAACGTCGGATCCAGCTACAGCAAGAGGAAATTGATGAGAGCCAGCGCAAACTCACCATAATCAAGCATGGTTTCGCTTTAATGTCTGACTGAAGTAGAACTCGAGAGAACGAGCTGTCGTTGGAAGCGTCTGCTCTTCGGGACCGCGTGGTGCTGCGCGATTGCTTTGAAATTTTACGGTGCAGCAAGTGGCTGAGCGGGCTCGCCTTCAGACTGATTCTGAAATTGCCGTGTATTGTTTTGGAAGGGAGATACCAATTTGCAAAGGATACGGGATGAGGCGAAGGCGTCTTTGAGAGCATTTGACTCAGAGCGAGCCAAATGGAGAGACGGGAGCCATCAGCAGGAGTGTCAGCACGAAGCAGAGAGGCTGAAAGTACGACCCTTTGGGTACAAATGACGTGCTCAGTGGGCTGCAGATAGGGAGTTGCTCAGGGTTTGCGCCTCTTTGAGAGAGTTCTCATCTTTTTCAGAGCGCAACAGAAGATGCGTCGAAGAAGATAGCAGATCTTCGGGCTTTACTATCTCGCAGCGAATCCAAAGAGGCTTGTCATCGACAGGAAATGTTCATTTTCCAGAAGCGCGCTGCCTCTGTTGTCGAGGAGCTGACAGATGTCGTTCGAGAGCTCAAAGATAAACTCTCGTCGGAGTGCCGCGCACGAAAACGAGTAGGCAGGAGTCAGAGGTGTCTGAATTCGAAGGAATCTCAGCGAGTGGAACAATTATCAAAACAGTTGGCGGAGCGAGACAAGGACGTCCAACTTGCGCTCGATTCGGAGCGACACGGAAGGGTTTGGAGGCTTTGATTGACTTGACAAAACGAGGCTGATGTTCTCCGAGAGGAGCTGCGACAAGCGCGCGAGCTGATTGAGGACTTGAGCGAGGACCTTCGTAGCGCTAGAGTTGCGGAAGAGAGCGTCACCTTTTGTGGTTGGAGCTCAAGTTGTAGGCCTTGAAGAAACTGGATTCGATGACCAAGGAGCACGAGCATCTGAAGTACCTCTTTGCCAACCTTTGGTGAATACTCAGAAATGAATTGGCTCGCCGCGAGGAAAATGAGCGCATATCTGACGTTGTGACGAGGGATTTGCGCGAATCTATCGAGGGGCAAAAGAAGAAGGTCCTTTCTCGGTTGCCATGCTGATATCAGGAGCTTGCGGAAGTGTCTGCGCGGCTTACGGATGAAGGTCTCCATTTTGTTTTGTTGTTGATGAAGTAGAGAGGAGACGCCGAGAGTTACAGAAGAAGCTGGACGAATCTGCAGTTGACATGGTACCCATTCCTTGTGTTTACTCACTCGTGAGGACGAATTAGACCATTGCAAGAGAAGAATCGTTTTGAAGAACGTGGACGAAGGCTAACGCGTCAGAGTGGATATGAAGATACTATCGTTGAGATGGAGAGCATTATCAACGAATTGAGAGAGAGTCTCCGCAAGACCGACCGGTCCTGGCGAAGCTGCGAAGAAGAGCTACATGATCGGTCGGAACAGCTTGCAGAGACAGAAGAGTCTCTCTTGGCTACGAAAAGGAAGCTCGCTGAGGCCGAGGCTCGTATTATCAGCATTCAAAACGAGGCCAATCAAACTTGGCGAGCGTAAGCAAATTCTTTACCAAACCAAAGTGTCAGTGAAGTCGCTGCCATTGAAAAGAAGCTCAGCGTGGAATCTGCAGAGTGGCCTGATTTTTGTGAAAGATTCTTATGCAGAAAGGCTCAGTAGCGAGCGTGCAAGAGTGGCTCAATTGGAGAGGCAGATTGAGGACCGAGATCGGGCTGTTCTGAGAGTTTTTTCGCCTTGAGCTACTCTGACCACGAAAGCTGGAGGAGAAAGTAGGGCAATGCGAAGATGAGATGCGCTCTATCCTCTATCAGTCCCAAAAAGAGCGTCAAGCCTTCGCAGCGAAGATAGACAAACTCGGCAAGGCAATGCTGCAAGGCCATGTTTGATTGATATTTACATCTCGGCTCTCTAGCAGAGAGAATCTTGAAGACATACCATAGAGTCCCGATAGGACCCTTGGCCGAGCTTCACAGAAAATGTTATGCAGTAGTGGCTCTGGATCAAGTTCCATTCCTCATACTCGTCCAGAAATTCAGCTTTGGACGCCCTTTCTTGTTATACTACCATTAGAGTTTGTACCTTAGCTGATCCTCCTTCGATAAACGAGAGTACATCTCCAGCATGTCTCTACATTTTCTAGACCATTACGGAGAACCGACAGCATTACGATGCGTCGTAACCGAGCCCGGTGTACCTCTTTTCTTGATCATCCTTCTCTGGGTACGCTCGCACAGAGAGCAGCGGGCATCCTCGAGCCTATTCTGTCATCCAGTAGAACACCAACGGGAACCTCCAAATTTGACATCATGATGACGCCAAAAGCATCATGTGGACGAATTTGCTCGTAGGTCAAGAACGCAACATGGTCAAACTTTGAGGAAGACATTTCAATAAGCATATTGCCCTACCTAATCACAAGGGTGGGGGGTGAGTAAAGTCAGACCTGTTCAGGACTCAAATAGACCAACACACACTCCGACAAAAAAAGTGTGGGCTTCCTGATCATTAAAATTGAAAAGCGCCAGATACCCATAATCCACTTTCGATGCATCCAATGCTCTCACGATGGATGACTGCTCTCGAAGATCACATGATAACAACGAATAGCAGGGGCTTGTGATCTCCTTTGTCACTTCATTCCTATTCCATCACTCAAAACAAGTAAATTTACAAGAAAGAGGAGAAATGAACCTTCTCTGCGTGGATACTTTGATCTTTTGATGCAGAGAGTTCAATGTGATCTTTCAGATGCTGCATGATAATCGCAGTCTTCGCGACCACATTCTCTGCAAGATCCAATTCCACATATTTTTCAAAGAGGAATGAATGATGATGCTAAAATGTCAAGGCCACTTGACTTTGTTATTCCTGAAGAGCAAAAAAGGTACTGTCAAAACCCGAACCCAATGACACAACTTGAGCGCATGGGCCAACCAGAGAGCAAAATTTCAACACAGAGTCTCGAATAGATTGCACTCGGGAGAAGTAGCCTTCAGTGTTAGAAAGCTGAGACCATGCGGACCCCGATTGATCAAAGGTGGCCGTCTGACAGTGGATCTGCAAAATATCATAAGATAGGGATCGTCGAAGTAGCCAAGCCTGCAAGCTGACCTAATGTGTCAGGCTGCCAACGAACAAGTTGTACAGCTTGCTCTCGAGGGCGTCATGAGCTGTGGAACGAACACTCTCACACATTGAGTCGATTGTACCAAGCAAATTTGGGACTTCGTTTTTAGAGGAGGCG
>JAIYDP010000396.1 GCA_027487435.1 Verrucomicrobiaceae bacterium
ACGTGAGCGCCGTGTAGACATTGGCATGTGAGTAAACGTCCCCGTCACCGAAATCCCACCCCAACCCGCTGCCTTGACGTTAAGGCCCGTCGCGAGCGCTCAGCTTGCGAGTTCGCCAACGGTGAGCGCGATGGACAAACGGCTCTCGCGGAACGATGAAGACCAGAGTACAAGATTTTCGCACACAGCGAACGACAGCAGTGGGGAGCGGGGTGTCGCGAGAATGGGCTCCTGAGCATAGTGAGCGCCATAAGAGGACAGAGAGGATGTGGTTGCGGAGTCACATGGCACTTGCGCCTTGTTGTTCAAAATCGAGAGCAGATGCAAAATCGATGAGGCCTAAGACAAAGGCCGAAGGTAGAGCTTCACGCATCCACGATTAGAGGAACACCTGGTTGCCAACGAAGGCCAATTAAAAATTACACTCATTTCATTCGATGCATCACCTCTCTGCGTCCCTATTCTCCCTTACCCCGAATCTCAGCTGCGCTTTCACGTCCTCATGGTCACAAAAAGAAAAAAATAAACGCCCTGAAGTACATGGCAGCAATTTCAAACGTAGTCGCATGGCAGGCTTCCTCGTCAGGCGAGCTGCGAACAACACCACCGATCCATTGAGCGATTTTCAACATCACATAGCACACCACCATCGCATCAATCTTAACGTACTTCCTGATGTTGACAGCGTGTCAACTTTGCGGAACTCCATGCGACGAAACATTTCTTCTTTTGGTGCCAATGCCAAGGGAGTCAATGACCCCTTCCTCAAGCGCCAAGCGTCATTACAACTGAATCTATGGGACAATTCCGCTTCCCCATCCCCTTGCTTTTGTGAGATTGATCTTCAGGATTCTTTGGCACATTTGGATCGGGACATACTTCTTCAAAGTTTACGGAGGCATTCTCTCTTTTTATCATTTCACCAGAGTCCTCTTGTGGAATCCGTCTTTCAGGATTGGAATTTTCATTCTCACTGGTCTCATCAATTGCGAAATATCTTCTGCATCGGAGTTTTGCAGATCCTTAATGGGCTTTTTCAGCTATCTAGTCTTGCAAGAGAGAAATTCACTGCACTCTCAACATTTCTATCCGCAATTATTATTTTTGTTTGCTTCATGATTTGCTTTCGAATCGGGGTCAAGCTTCCTTCAGGACATGCGAAATCTGCCCGTGTGACTGTTGCGTTTGTAATGATTTCCCTTGTTGCCACTGGACTATTCTATCAGGAAGCTGATCCTAACTCTGTTCCCTACACCTCTTGTCTATATTTCTTCTCGATTATTATGATTGCAACACCCATTGTCACAGGGCTACGCGGATGGTACCTTGCTTCAGTCATTGCCGTTATCTACGTTGGTCTCGTCTTTGTCTCTTTGTTTCACCTTCCCCAAACTCGGTCTACATCTTGGCTTTTCTCGGCTTGGGCCATGACAGCTGTCACCATCACTGTGATATTGTCTTCTCGGGACCATGAGCTTCGTGAACGAGATGAGTTTCAGTCGGTGCTTATGCAGCGCCACGAAATGCTAACACAATCTTTGTTTCTCCATAGGTTAGCTGCGTTGTTGTTATGTGACAGGACAGGGTACTCCCAGCTGGAATTGCGGACAGAATGATCGGAGGTGAACTTTATCCATCTGACGATTTTCGGGGTCCAGTATTTGTCTGCTTTATTGGTGAGTTTAAAATGAAAGGAACTGAACTTCAAGGAATTCACAGGTTTTCTGAATCTGCACAGCAAATGAGCGGAGTTGAGTTAGTTGAAATGCTGAATGAAATTTATCGGCTGTTTGATCTGATTACCACTGATTGCAAGCACACTATCAAGATTGAAACTATATCTGAGGTTTAACTTGTTATTTTTTCGCTCATCTAATTTGCTAGGTCTACATGCTCGCATCTGGCTTGTGGGCCTCAGATGAGCCTGTCGTGTATGGGTCCGAGATTGCTAGACTAGCTCTTCTCTTTAAGAAGATAGCATCTGAATTCGTTGGAGCCGACTGTTTGCCGCTGGAGCTGAAGGCTGGGCTTCATGCAGGTCCTCTTGTTGGTGGTGTGTTTGGAGATAACTTGCCTCGTTACCGCTTATTTGGGGACACTGTCAACACGGCTTCTCGAATGTACTCGTCCGCCCCGACCAGCGAGAAGGAAATTCATGTTAGCTCAGACGCTGCGAAAATTTTGAGAGAGTCACCCTTGTTTTCGATTCAATCTTTAGGTTGTCGGCCTATCAAAGGGAAAGGGGACTTGGAAACTTTTTCTCTGTCGGCTGCCAATGGTCAAGTGTTCACAAAGACTCAAGTGGCTTTGATTGGTCAAGCATATGCCTCTATAGCTCTTAATGATGAATCTTCGAGCGTAGTCTTTGGTGCTTCCTCCGCGCAGATGCTTCCTGGCCAGGTCCTGTCATTGCCAGCTTCGATCCCACTGCAATCAGCTATGCTGGCTGCTCAACAGGATATCACGTCTTCGTTGTCGGAGAGTCGTGTGGCCTCGATCAGGGGAGACGCATCGTTGGGTTTTATCGAAGAGAATCAGGAGGCAAACGGCGAACAAGAGGATGGTAAAAGTTTCAGTTCTTCTGGTCAATTTGTAAGCCACCACTCTTTGCGACGCCCTGGTGGAAATTCTCATTTAGCACAAGAGCAATCTTTGCAGCTTGCTCCTTCTCGTCCCTACTCCGCTGGCGCAGCGCGTTCAGTTGTGTCACGTGGATTTCAGCGCGATTCGTTACTCCGATCCTCGGATGGGATGGCGAGGCCTCCAGCCAGTGGACATCTCTCACAGCAGCGGTTGTTGGACAACCTGATGTCCTCTGCAATTTCCAAAAGAGAAGAGGGAAGACTCCTAGAGGCTTTAGAGGCAATTCGAAATCTGAATGCTGAAAATGTTTCGAATACAGACAATGCCCAGCTTGCGGGTGTCCATGGGGCAGTTCCTGAGCTTGGAGTGATCAGTTCGGATCTTACGAATGAGCAGATAGGGTTGATGGGAAATGCTGACGACGTTCAAACAAATGTCGGAGTTTCTGGTTATTTTGGAAGTAGAAGTCAGGTTGACTCGGAATGTGCTGTTGCGCATTATCGAATGACATCGCTTCTCTCTTCGGTTCCTCAACAATCGCGAATGGCAGTAGAGCTTTTCAGTTTGGTACCAGATGACGAGAATAAGTCAAAGAAAAGAAATTCACATGTTGCCAAGTTGCGACGTGGTGAGTCGGTTCTGCGCCTCGCAGATCTTTTAACATCTAATGTTGACTCCGTTTCTGGCCTTGAATTGGAGATTTCGAAGATCAAACGAATGCCTCAGAGTCTTCGTATGACGTTCATTGGACGAAATTTCGTGAGCTTAGCTGCCGTGGAGAAAGTTGCAAACAGTTTTTTGTCCGAAATAGCGAATGCGACGTCCATGCGGACCATTGCCCTTGTTTCTGTCATAACGGGGCTCAACATCGTCGGAGATTTCATTGGAGAGACAATGAATGCCGCCTCTATGGTAGTTCAAGTTGTCCTTCTTGTCCTTCTTGCTCTCTCATTTACTTTGATTGCGAAGCAATGGTCGTTTGTGGTTGGGCGTGCAAGGTATTTGTCTATATCTTTGCTGATGGCGGTTGTTGTCTTTAATCTATTCAAAGACCGGCGTCAAACAGACAATGTGGTTCCTGTCGAATGGCCATTTCTGATGTGGGCCGTAGCCGTTTTAGGATCTTCGGCTTTGACAATGGTTGCTTCTCTCCGTTTCACTCAAGCTGCTTGCCTGACAATTCTGATTCATGTTCTATACCTTGTGGCTTCGGTGCTCTATTTCAATGGCATTGGAGTGTGGTTGCGAACGTGGACTTGGACAATTCTTGGCCTGGCTCTGTCCATTTTTTCTGCATTTTCATTTGAGACAGTCACAAGACTCAGTCTGGTACAGCGTCTACTGCTCCGTCTCGAAGAAGATTCGGCAAAAAGAGTAATTGATGCTTTGCTTCCTTGCAAAGTACGGGAGCGAATGCAAAAGGGCGAGACTGTGGCAGATGAGTTCCGTCTTGTTGCGATTTTGTTTGCAGGTTCGTTCTTGTCGTTCATTTTTAACCTTTTAAGATATTGAAGGTTTCACTCACAAAGCTTCCCTCCTGTCTCCGAAGGAACTGACTTCCACGCTGACATCCGTGTTTGCTTTTTTTGATGAGCAATTGGCTCTTTTCAATGTCATGAAAATTGAAACAATCGGCGATTGCTACGTTTGTGCTGTGGGTCTGGATGAGAGGGAACGAGAACGAGATAGGAATTTCATTGATGCGATCTTGGATATGGCTCTTCGAGTACAGCGTCGCAATGCTGGTGGGTTTTCAGTGCGAACCGCTGGCGTTGATTGCTGGCTCAGATTTCGAATCGGAATTCATTGCGGTGCAGTGACGGCAGGGGTGTCCTTGTCAATCTATCATCTAATGGTGCAGGTTGTTGGGTATCAAATGCCCAGGTACCATTTGTTCGGCCCCGTTGTTGGCATCGCGAATGCAATGGAGCAAAGAGGAATCGCGGGGCGTGTCAATGTGTCTGAGGACATTGTCAGCATGGCAACACCTGGCCGATACGACATCGAGAGTCGGGAGGAAACTCATGTCGCTGAAAACGGTAATGAAACTAGAATGTGGTTTGTCAATGGAAGGAAGGTTTCTGCATTCGAGGGAACCCGTGTTTCCTCAATGGCAGACTAGGCAATCATGTTTGTTATCAAGAATTATCTTGTCTTGTATGTGCTATGATAAATTAAGTTGGCAACGCAATGAATTCACAATAATAACAACTCAATTTGAATACAAACGAACGAATAGGTCTACGCTTGAATTGGTCTTGGGAGAGTAGAACGCATCGTTAGCACTTTCGATCGCAGCTCTTCAATAGAAACTGAATTGGAGTTTCGGAGCTGGTCAAGAAGCTCGTCTCGTTGCCTCCGCAAATCTGAAAGCTGCTCCGCTACTTCTTCTCTATCTTTTTCCGTGTGTACTCTTCCTTTCGTATTCGAACCTCTCACTACTTGTAAGCCTTCAACATTTTTTCCCAAAGACTCAAGCAGATCTTCGCTTCTCACCTTTCCTCTCCCTTCAGGAACTTGAGGCCTCTCCAACGCTGGCCTGCTCATCTTCGAAGCCAACTCTCTCTGTGCATCTCGGCGGCCACGGACAGCCGGCGGAGCTGTCTTCGGCGGAATCGGCTCTCTGTTCGGCTTTGGAGCTTTATGAACAACTTGACCTTCTTGTCTGGAGCGCATCAATTGAACAGGTTGTCGGACTGGGGAACTTGTATGAGGGTTGGTTCCAAAGCTTGCCGAATCATGCTTCTTAAAAACTTGAAATTCTTCTGTTTGCTTTGCTCTGTAAACTCTCTTGGTCACAGATGATCGGATTCGAGGAGGGTCAGCAACAACAGTTCTCTCAGGGACTGTAGAATCCTCTTTTCGTGGAGATTTCTCAATTCTTGAAGTATTCGCTGCACTCTGAACTGATTCCTCAAATCCAACGTCGGCCACTTGAGGATTGATGCCAACAAGCCCTTGGATCGATGGCATCTGATCCGGTCTGTAAAAAATTAGAGACCTCAAGACCATCAAAGAACCGTCCTTCCCTCGACGACAATCTTGACGGCGGTGGCAGCGTCGAAGGAGAAATTAGGGGCATAGTCACCTCTGGTTCCCTTGAAACTAACCGTCTTGGCCTCATTTTGGGCACTCGAAGGCCGTTCAAAACACAGAATCTTTTCAAGTCCTTGAAGCTATTCGCTGCATACGCAGAGTTGCGCGGATACTTCAAAACAATCGGGTGCCCATCAAAGTGACTTTTGTCCATGATTCGTTGCACTGGTTTTTCCAACAAAAGATCTTCCATCGAGTCGTCTCCAGATAGTTCAATAGCTTGTCGCAATTTCGGGAAAGGGTCATCCAAGCCGGCTGCTAGCTTCAACAGCTCTCGCAATTTATGACGGAGAAGTCTTTCAGACACAACCAACTTCGCAGCTGACTTCAACTCGGACCGAAGTTGCTCATTTTCGTCCAAAAGTAGCCGATAACGCTGACAAATTAAAAAGAGATTGGAATTAGAAATACAATTGTGGAGACTGGGCTCCTATCCCGCTCAATCGACAGAGATTGACCCACACCATCGCTTGTGACTTCATTAATTTGTGCATTAACGTCAACAGCAGTTGAATGCAAAGCTTGCCGTCGCAATGGTGGCACGTCCCGATCAGATAAACCTCTCGATGCATGGCTTCTGACCTTGACAGGTGAACGTCGCTTTGGTGGACTCAGTGGAACAGCCTTCGGACGACCCACGCGTCGATCACTGATACTTGCTTGCTCTGGTATGCTTTGAAGAGGGAAAGGTTCAGTTGCAGCAGAGGGCACCGTTCGCGGTCGTAACCTTTCAGGCGTAACAGCATCTCTGTCCTCTAAGCGCTGTTTTAGGAGTCCAAGAGAAGGCGACTCTCTGCCAGACGATTGCACATCAACCTGCCCGTCAAGGCCTTCTCTTCTGTGATCAATTACGTCATGAAAAACAACTCGCTTGAGAGGGTCATGCATTTCAGTTGTAGCGGTTTGAGGATGAGAAGGTGTGGAATTTCGGAGTGGCTTCAACAGACGAACGAATTGCTGCGCATCATCAAAACAAAAAAGAAGAGGAAAACCTTCTTTACGTCGGATACGTAGCGAAGTGCAATGTTTGTCTCAGCCGCTTTCTGCAAAGATGGAGATACTGTTGAGAGAAACACGACATGCGCTGACTTTCCAGCTACAATGGATTGAAACAGATGAGCCAAACAGCTATCTCGAAACGAAATGCCCAGGACTGACATACGGAGGGACGAGTCATCGTGTTTAGTACGATCCACGGACATTGAGTAGGTTGACATGGAGAAATTCTTCCGTTCCTGTTCAAACGAACGCAGCAAAGGATCTCTGCAGTGCTCAAGGTGACACAGTTTAGTGAACACAACTTGGCTTGTTTTCAATCCTTGAGTAACTTCCAACAACAAAACCAAATGGCCGCGTTCGCGATCTCTTTCGTCTCTTGTCGCTCGTGCTCGCTCTCCGATTCGAAGAATGGACAGGAAGGTTTGAATGCTTAAACCTTGAGCTGGAATGCTGGTAACCCCGGTGAGCTGAAACGTGAGATAATCAAGACGGCCTGTACCTTCACTCTACCGCGTAAGGAATCATACTGAAAGTCTGGGCGGCCCTCGGACAATCCGTTCCGAAGAAGATCAATGACGCGCTCGTTTAGAATCTCCAAGTACGACACCCGAGCTGCAAACACTTCGCGCTTTCCCGCTTCTTCCGAACTTTTCTTCCTTTCTCGAAGAGCATCAAATATCTCTTGAACAGCCCTTGGCATGATTCCCCAATTCTTTCTCACCCCAACTTCCTTTTCGCCATGAAGAAGTCTCTCCAATCGGTCTGGACTCAGAGTCGCCATGAAGCTATCAGTAACACTGCCCATGAAAGTATGAGTCTTGCCACTGCGCTTCGGTCCGTAAATTGCAAACGCCACATTGTGGCCAGCCAGAACTTGGAGGACTTTCGGCCTAATCGCTTCAAAAATTGCATTCTGATCTGAGGTGTCCGGAAACACAGAATCGACATAAAAATCATGAACTGAGTCGCCGACAAGAAGCTGAACTCCATTTTGAGGCCGCATGAATACAGCTTTTGTGTGCATGGACTCGTCGTCCAGCAAAGGCCGCACTCGAAGCATCACAGTCACTTGAGATTCCTGGGGGTCCCCAATTTCTTCCTTGACCTCCCTTACAATTTTCCTGTCCCGATATCCGCGAAAAAGAGATTGCATTTTAACGGCTGCCTGCTGCTCAGAGAGAGATTTGCTTGACCTATGTCGAGAACTCTTCTTCTTTGTCTCCTGACGCGCTGACGTGTCGTCGGCTTCTTCAGATGGTTTCTTTAATTTACGGATTGAGTATCCGCGATAAAGCGATTGCACTTTGACTGCCGCTTTCTCCAATGAACCATCCCGAGATTCAACGACTTGCTTTGACTTCTTTGTCATCCTTGAAGGCTGAGGATCTGCTGAGCTCTTCTTTCGGTAAGAATATCCTCTGTACATTGCTTGCACTCTGACTGCGGCATGCTGCAGCTCCTTTTCGTCGGCATCAACGGCTAACACATCCAGCTTTCTCGGGGGCTTCACTTTCTCGTTTTGAGTTTTCTTTCGATAGCTGTACCCTCGGTAGAGAGACTGCATTTTCACAGCAGCTTTTTCTTCACCCAGGGCTGTCTTCAGCTTGAATATCAGCTGAAAAGTTACAAACGAATACCTGAGTCCTCCCAGCTGGCTTGGTTTCATAGATGAGGCGCCCAGAGGGCACCTCAGAATGGATAGATTGTCTCGAGGCCTTTTTCCTCGTCGAAAATCCTCGATACATTGACTGCACTTTCACAGCGGCTGCTTCAAGCTCTCTCTCGTCCTCCATCGTCTGTCCTATATTCTGTTTGTGACCTTGAGATGCATCTTCTTCCCTTTTCCTAACATTCGTTGCTTTCAAGTTTCCTTTCTGTCTTTTTCGCTCCGAATACCCGCGGAAAGATGACTGCACTTTGACAGCAGCTTTTTGTAAGTCTGCGTCGTCCTCTTCAGTCTGCTTTCCTTCGCTTAGCAAGATCTTGCGACTTTCAACAACTTCAACAACTTCAAATTCTTCATCCTCCATTTTATGCTCAGCCGTTTTTCTGTCAATGTCAAAATCACATCATTTTCTTGTCAGGCGTTGACAGTGAAATTTTGAAAATGTAAAATACAATAGTTCAGCTGAGCGGTCGAATTTTCAGGCAAGACCTAGCGTCAACTGAAAGGGAGTTTGTCGAAAATCACGAAATAAAGAACAATGTGGGTTGTTTGTTTGAGTGATGGATGCATCGAAAGGCCAGCTCGAGAATGCTGCCATGTCTACAAACACAGGAGATCTTGGCGGAGGAGAGAATGTGGATGAAATCGGATTGGAGGCAAAGCAGAAGATTTTTCTGGGAGATGCGTACAGATTGCTCCAAAAATCCTCTCACGTCTTAGGCTTGCTGTTGTGAGAGCCGTCTTAACGCAATTGCAGGCAAAATTGGACACATCAATGTCGTATAGGCATTTGGGTGGTTTCCTTTTGTTTTTTGCACTCTATCTTGCTCTTTGCATCGTCCAGGCGAAAGCGCCTGCTGCTAGAACAGTCCAGTTGGCGTTGGTGCTTTGTTCTTTCGCGTTTTGTGCTGATGAGCAGACAAGATCTGTTTTGAGCGCCATTACGGCGTCTCCTGTAACGAGCTCGGTAACATGCAGCTATTCGTTTCTTACTTAACAGGCGGACATCTATGCAGTACGATGATCGAGAGAACATTGCGTGACATGTACAGTGGCTAAACAACACTGTTGTCGGGAAAGTGTTTCGGGATCCTCAATGCGGTATGTTCTGCCTGAATACCCTTGTAACAGGAAGGCAACGGGTTATGCGAATATCCTCAAGAATATCGGGGTTGGGGCCGATTTGGATGCATTGAGGACTGCGGCTCATTTTCAGGTGATTGTCTTCTTGTTGATTGAAAAGTTTAGAGCTCTCGTCAGTTCAGTTTTCGCTATCAGCGTCCGTCCACGCGGCGTCAGTCACCCAAAACGATCTGCAGGGCTTTTTCTTTCCACCATCAAATATTTCGTATAGCTACAACATCTTCTCGTCAACTGTTAAATCTCATCATTCGCTGCCATCTAAAGATGCAGATGGACGAAAACGTATTTGAGAGTGATGTGCAAGTTGGGCAGCCTCCAAAGCTGCCACTGCAGTTGCGGGCACCAGATGGAAATCTCACCATCAACTTTTTTCAAAAGCTGAGACTGACTGACTCAAGTAACGAGTTTGCGCAGGCTGCGAGCTTCCTAGAAATCAGCACGAGCACACTTCCACCCATAGATGCTTCTGGTCGCGCCACTTATGGCGATCCGGATCAGGTCATCCAAAAAAATAATGCGCTTGACTCTTTAAGTTTTTGATGTGGGGCTTGGTATCCAGAAACAATGATCTATTTACAGCAGCCGACACTGCCGCACGAATCGACTTGTTGCGAAACTTGCAATATGGAATTGGCTTCAATGTGTCTGTGATGAACGGCACGAGGGAAAAATCGAGACTATCCACGTATGATTGAGGTGCTTGAAGCGTTAACAGCGCAGCACTCCGAGATGTTTCTTGAACGCCACAGCAAGTCAAATAGAGGCTGCCAGAATACCAAGTGGATTCAATTTCTCTGCCCTCTATAACAAGTATTTTGTTTGCACACGATCCGAGACTGTCTCAGTTTGGGAGTACGGTCAGAAAGGTTTTCTTTATCTTTTTTCCAATCCTTAATGTTCCAGATCGTCGAGTTCGCGTTCGCCCCTCTGTAACGGAGCGCGGGCGGCCAGTGACTCCGTATAACGTTTTGGTTGGTCCGATTGTTGTCTCGCAGACACGCTACAAGCAAAATGCGTGTGCAGTCAGCAAGGGGCAAAACTGTGTCTACGATGAGCCGGTCGATCCTCAGCCATATGGCTTTGATCCCGTGTTTTTGCCGCAGTCAGCGCTTTTCAATCCAGTTATTGCGCCATCCGTTTGATTTGTTTGAGCGTCCTGATTGCAACAGCTGTCAACTTTCTATCGCAATTCCGAGAGGGTAGCACTTCCTGATGGATCCTTTGGATTTCCTTACGGGTTTGAATCAAAATCTTCAAACTATCTCATTTAAGATTCTTTCCCTCACAGTACACGAGCGATAGTGGCGATCCTATTTATCGGGTTTACATTGATCCTGCAATGTCTTTGAAGCGCGCCTATGACAGCGTTCAATATCTCATTGTGCGAATCGCCCCTTTTGACCTCACACGCTCAGGATGGCTTCTTCATTGATAATCTCACGAAGTCGGTGGAGGTCACCTTCACAACTCGCAATGACAATCTCAATGTGTATGCAACTACTACAGTCGTGAGCGAAGCACTCCGCAATCCTTACTGCGCAGTCGTTCAGCTTCAGTCAGGGGGGGCCAATCGAAACGGAAACAAGCATTTCTACGGTGTCTTTTGAAACATATTCAACCCGCGAATCCACCATTCAAGGGGTGTTTGAGGTCATCTTCTGTTTCATGTTACTGCTTGGAGCTGTTTCCGAATTCACAGAGGCCTTAAGTGTCCGAAAACGTACGGGATCGTACTTAAACTACTTCAAGGACTTCTGGTAGAGTTTCTCGCGTTTTCTCTCATCCCGTAGGTCCTACATTGATTGGCTTTCGATTGGCTGCATGGCTGCTGCAGTTGCTCTGTACATTATTCTAATCTCGACATTCCGCTCTCAGAATCTCCAATCTGAGTACCAAATTCTCATCAATCCTCGTGCAGACGCCCGTTGGTTTGTCACAAATGTGGACAAGGAGTCGCGGCTCAATGATGACATGGATGGGCTCGGACAAGTGATGGGTGCAGTTCAGGTGCGCGGCATTGAGGCTGGTTCTGATGATGTCAGGGCTACTTGACTCTTCATGCAATGAATCTTCTCCTTATGGTTTTACGCGTGTTGAAGCTTTTGTGAGTTCAATTCGTTTAGTCTCATCCCGCAGCCGCTTCCAGCCTCGAATGAGCCTTGTCACGAAGGCGATTGCTCTGTCTGTCCCTGACCTTGCTCACTTCTTGCTTCTTTTCGTGGTTGTGATCATTGGGTTTGCGTCGTGCGGTATTCTTCTTTTCGGGGCGGGGCTGCAAGTCTGTTATCGTACCATTCCCTCTCATCCGGCAGGCTTTCACTGGATTCGGAGATGCGGTCGTCACTTGCCTCTTCATCATGTTTGGATTGGCTTGTGCGTTTTTGGTCGTGTCAGCTCATTACTGCAGCACCTGGATTTGAGGAGTTCACCGGCGCTGCTCAGTACTGGAGTGCAACGATTTTCTTTTGGCTGTTCATTTTCGTCGGCGTGATCATCTTGCTCAACATATTCACGGCCATCTTGTTGGATGCTGTTGCTCTTCATGCACCTGTTTCTAACGAATGAAGCTCGCTGCAGTTAAAGCAAGTGCTGCCGATGCTAAATCTATTACGTCCGAGCTTGCTGAGGTTCTTGCCTATCAGTTCCATCGTATTGCAAGCTTTATGCAGCGTCGAAAAGGGCGCGATCATGGTGTGCAATTCCAGAGCTACGACGACCTTCAAGCTGAAATACAGCGCCTGCTGAGTATGAGGGGCATTGCATTGCGCGAAAAATCAAGTGACGAATTCCGTTTGGGTTTGCATTGGTTTATCTCACGGGGTCAGAGCCGACAATCCCACCAAATGACTATCCGGGGAGTATTGATCTTGACACTGTCAAAGACTCTTTCAAAGCTGCGTTTGTGTCGGATGGGACCAGCCCACCTGCGTCAAATATGAATACGCCTCGAACACCCGGCGATGCACCTCGCGATCAGACCGAGTTGACACTCTATCGAGCTCTGTCAGCAGCAGAAGTTGATGATCTCGCAGCTGTTAGGAACACCCTCCATATTGTTGATGCCGTAGAAAACGTTCCAAGCCTGCGCGGAGCCCCTTTCTGAAAAGGCTCGGCTACTTTCTCGGGGTTGTAAATCTCATTGTAGCAGGAGCCAGCTGCCGAAGATCTTATTTCGGAGCTGAAGAGGAAGACTGAAGATGAGCTTGGTACCATATGTGAGCGCGTAAACCGGCTAGCAGATCTTTCTGCAACAAGGTTCTCCTCACTCGAAGATAAGGTCACGTCGGTTGTACTGTTCTTACATCGTTAGGTGGGTGCCATTGAAGCTCGAATGGGGCGACTAGAAAGATCAATCAATAACTTGTGCAAAGCTGTGCTTCCAGGGAATGTAAGACGTCTGCAAATATAATTGATGTGAGAAGGGGCGCAGCATGCCAGGATTCGGCACAAAGAATGAATCCTGATCCACCTTGATTCTCCATGTGAAATAAATTTACTGCTCACGACCTAATCTTGCGATACTTGGAGAGCTCTGCTCTGCGTTCCTCCATGCTCACGAGCTCTTCTTCATACACAAGGCGTGCGCATGCAGCAACCAAATTGTTGGTCGCTGCAATCGTCGCTGATTCCGTGGATGTGGCAGCCTTCGGAGATGAGAGTTGCTGTGTTGAGAGATGCGCTACTGATACGGGTAGGGGAGGCGGGGGTGGCTGTGAGGATTGCATCGCAAATATCGGCTGTTGAGGCTGGGAGGGCAATAATGACGGCCCTTGGGAGAACGTATGCGATGGAGGCGGGGGGTTCGGAAGCAGCCCAACTCCGTTCTGATGGCTCGGTTGAATAGCTGAATTGGTTAGAGATTCAAATAGTCGACAACCTTGTCCGGATGAAGCGGGAAAATTTGACAGCGTAGATGGCTGATACGACATGCCCATGCCCGGTGGCGGTGCGAAACCGTGCATGCCATGCGGCGGCGGATGCGGCAAGCCATGCATGCCAGGTGGTTGTGGTGGAGGAACGACATGCATGCCAGGTGGTGGTGGTGGTGGCCCACCATGCATGCCATGAGGTGGTGCCGCACCATGCATTGAAGAGAGAGGCGGCAGAGGAGAAGTCGCCATTCCATGCAAAATTTGAGAGTGTGGTATCATGCCGGGTACTCCATGTGGAGGATGCGTCATTGCGTGCATTCCAGGGGGCGGGGGCGGAGGAGGCAACACGTGAATTCCATGGGGGGGCGGAGGACCACCACTTGACCCAGATGGTCCTTCGATATTATTCTCAAGAATGCGCAAATATACCAGAGGGTGGCATCCCTGGAGGAGGCATCATCCCCGTCATAGTTCCGCCTGATGACGTCAAATGTATTGGAAAAACACGGCACCTGGGCTGCCACTTGCAAGAACAAGTTGTGCTGGAATGTTTCCTGCAGAATGCATACTCTGTGGCTGTGGTCCATTTCCTATAGTAGCGGCAGCTTGCGATGGTCCAGAAGGTTGGCCTGCATTGGCGATCATGGCTTGCAAGGACGGTGGAGTTGTGCTGTACCCGCTTTGAAAGTTAGATCAGTAAACATGCGCTAAACGGGGGTAAATTAGCCTGAGTTGATGTAGGAGGAGGGGGTGGGGGGGTTCCATCCGTCGCAGGCTCAAACCTTGACCGCTTCTGTGACGGTTCCTCCCAGTGCTCGATTTCCTCGAGTTCTTGAACACCTTGCATGCCAACGATATCGTTGTCAAAAGAATCTCTGCCAGGCTTTGCATTTGGGATCGTAGGCAAGTCTTCCTTATGGACATACAGGCAATGACTCTTCAGCGAGCTTGCTGTCTGCATTTTCCGATGACATATGCTACATTTGAAGTGCTTGGACCGCTGATGCTGAATCAACACAGTTTCGTCATCGAAAAACTTGTCTGGTCCACAATACCAACAATAAGGACGAGCATCCTTCTTCTTCTTCCTGCCCATCGAGCCTTCTTGATTAACAGGTAATGCTGAGAAATTTCGAGCTCGTTGTTATCAAGAATCGTTTTCAAACGCATGAAAGGCAGAATCAGTGTTGACCTTGTGCTAAGATGTGCAACCCAGAGATTTCGAAAAGGAGAAACTCAGGACGCTTACGTCAAGCGAATAACACACATCAACCTTGCTGACAAGGGGATCGAGAAGATTGAGAATTTGGAGACTTTTGAGAACCTGCAGGCTCTGTATCTTTACGACAATTGTATCACAATAATCGAAAATCTGGACTTTGCTGCGCATCTTACTCATCTCTATCTTCAAGACAACTGCATTCGGTCTATCTCCGGACTCTCCCATTGCCCTAACTTACAAAAGCTCTTCTTGGGGGGAAATCAGATTGAGCGAGTTGATGGACTAGAGGAACAGCAGTATCTCAACGAGCTGCAATTGCAGTATCAGAAATCCTCGGTAGGTCTTGCTTTCGATATCGAAACCCTGAAAGCGTTATCGGGGTCGCTGCTCTTCTTGAACATCTCCAACTGTAGGATATCTGACACGTCTGCCTTAGCGGTCCTCTCCAGACTTGAGAAACTTGATCTTTCTAACAATGAAGTGTTCACTGTGGAACAATGCATGGAATTTCTGCATCCTGATTGTTGCGGCTCTCTTCAAGTGCTTGATCTTCGGAATAATCCCGTATGTAAGGCCGCAAAGTATCGGGACTACGTTTCTCTGTCCGGCCAATTTCTGACTGAACTTGACGGCAAGCCAATTACAGAAACCGAGCGGGAGTTTTTAGGAACGTTTGTGTCGATGAGGAGAAGAGCACCTTCTCGTACCGCCCCTCAGAAGCAGAAGCCTCTGTCTCAGCTTGATGGCGTTGGTAATGTGTCGTCCTTCTGCTTCTGACCGTAAAGCCGTCGAAGGCACCCTGTTGCTGGAGCCTCAGCCAGAGCAGCCTCATAAGGACATCAAGAGGGCCCCAGTAACGAAATCTGGTGGAAAAAGAATGCAAGTTGACATCGTGAAGAACGAAACACCAGATCCTTACGTTCCGCAACCTGGTTGGCTCTACATTGGTCGTCTAATCGTTCCTAGGAAGAGATCAAGAACTTGAAAAAGAGGAGCTGGCATTGCGGATGCAGTTTGGTAGCCTTCTTGATGAGCGCTTGAATGCAGAGCCACGGCTTGCTCATTCAAGGGAGAAAGGGGACGCGTATGGAGAAAGTAATTCATTGTTCGAAGCAGCGTGATACGATAGTTGTGAATGAAATTGAAGAGAGAAAAAAGTTTCTTGAAGAGGCTAGGAAGCTGGGTCAAGGAGAAAAGTACGAATCTGTCATAAAGGGTCAAATTGCAGAAGTATTTTGTTTCTCCATCGTGTCTGATCCTCCCAGAAATTGCGAGACCTGGAGCAATTAGACAGCCGGCCTTCGACGCAAGACCGACAATAACACGCCCTCAGATGCTTGTATATAACGCTGTTTATGTATTTCAAACAATCTATGTTACATTCGAACCATCGTAGTCACCATCGCTGCCTATCATAATTTTCGTCGTCACCATACATAACCGGGTTCCGATACAACGCGTGCATAAGAAAATCGAATTTTGATTTCAATTGCTGTGAGTGTAAGTGGAGTTGAATGCAATGCGGACCTTATAGGCAACCCGAGCATCCCTAATAGCGTCCGAGCAGTCTACCAAAAGACGACTATCAAACGGCTCCTCCGAGCTCTCAACAACCAAGCGCTTGCCACTTCAAGTCAGAAAGGACGTTAAAGATCTGACCCTCGAACTGGCAGAAGCCCCCTCCCTCGATTTTCGGCCTCGTTCATTGGAGCACCAGAATAGTTCTGATTCGGTCTTTGCATCTCAGGATTTGATCTTGGGGGCTTTGGCTGTAACTGCTTCCCATATGCCGCCTGCTTTCGCACAGGTGACGCTTCTGTTTGCTTGGCAGGAGCTGATGCCGACTGAGCTCTGGGGCTCTTTGATGTACTGGACGAATGAGCTGAAAGTGTTGGTCGTTGGGGCTTTTCCAAGTATCTCTCGAGCTACTTTCATGACTAGCAGAAATCTCAATACTACTTTCCGCTTTATCTTCAGCAGAATTCGTTGAGCGGTCCCTGAGACCATTTGTGATACGGAAAACAGATCTTGCTTAGTGAGCGTTAAGTTGATTCTACGTAGAGTGGTTCCTAATGTTGTGAATAGACTTCGTGAACGAACAACTATTGAAATTCTGCCAATTTTCCAAACGTTGAGGTGGCGACGATGAGTGACTGTATGCTTTGACGCTCACAGTTTCTGGTGCCAGCTGATGAAAAATTTCAATAACCTGCGGATTGAGAAGGACGATGGCTCCATACCAAAACACAGTCAGCGAAATCTCTCGCAAAGTTTCGAACAGATCTACTCAGCTGAACCTGAGATCATTAAAAAGGACTACACGAAATACCGACAGTGGACAAGAATTCATCGAGCTCCGTCTGTTCGGCCTCTGACAAAGACGGCTCCATCAGTTGAACCAAACAAACTAAAATTAACAAACGGGAAAACGAGTCTGTAAAGAATTTCCTTGCGGGGTCTGGATGCCCCCTCGTCGCTGGCCTTACAGCTCCTCCTCCGCGTCGTCCCCCACCTCCTCCTCCCTCTCATGCGGGATATCCCCAAGCCTTCTTTTTCCCTCCTCGGCCGTTTTCGACCACTGACCCCTCGAGAGCGCCCCCTCCCTCTGATGCCCCCATGCGCTTCACCTGCGCGCTTGCCTTTTGGAAATTGCGCCGCACCTACGCCATCCGCGGCCCTTCTGCGCACGAGGTCGAGAACCTCGAGCACGTCGACCCAACCTGTTCGCTGTTTGTCGGCCGCTTGTACACCTCCGCGTGTCTTAAGCACGCCTCCTCCCCCCCCCCGTCACCACCACTTCCGCCTCCCGCGCCGCCCCACGACGATCTTGACGTGGATGCCCTCCTCAACCCCCACTCCCTTCTTCCTTCCTCAATAACGTACACCTTGCCGTTCATCTTCTCTCGCCCACGTGTCTGGCGTCTTTGCTGCCTCCTGTCCCACAACCAATAGCTTGTCACTAGAGAATGTCCCTTGCTACTTATCAAAGATAAATGAAGTGTCAGTGTGAAAACGAAGACGGCAAGCGGAGTTGAGATCTAGAAGGAGAAGAAGAAAAAAACGCGGAGGTCCGCCCTTTTCAGGGTTCAGAAGGGTGAGAACTATTGCCCTTTGACTGGGACAGCATCCATTTTACTCTCTTTCCGCATCATGCATTGTCAAATCGAACAATATTCCAGGGGGCCTCAATGATTGGCCTTGATGTCTCGCCCGGATCATTTAGTCGAATGTTTTTGAGTTCCTTATCCAATATCGCCGATTTTTTAAGGACTAGATCAGTGTAGGAGAGTGCGTGCGCCGCACCGGCCCATGGAAAGTCCGGAAGGTCCATTCATTATCGACTATGCTTTAGTTGCAGCGAAGAGAGAATGGCGATTGCTGCTGCATCAGAACGGAGGGGAAACCCATTTCTACTCAGTTCAATGCGGGCCAGCAGTTCATCTTTGTCAATTAAAACAGTACTCCGCGGGTCCATTCTGAGATATGAGCAAGAGAAAATAGCTCACTCCGAACAAGAATAGGACATCTTTCTTTATGGATGACAAAGTGATGCAAGCCATCGCTAAGTTTTCCGTAATTTCCACGGCCGCGTCCATCCGTTCGAACAGATCATCCTCTAGGATCAATAAATCCGAGAGGCTTTTTTGAAGTATGCTTCTGGGTGTCTTAGATCTCATAGCTAGCTCACTACAAGGAGTGCCTGTGCTTCATTCTCAGCTCAAATAATACTTCCGAGTTTCTTGCCAATAGAAGGTCAGATTCGCCATCCGAATAAGCTGCTATTGTATCATGCAACCCCTCATTAAGCTGCAAGGCTCGCTCGATTGAAAATGTAACACGGACTCGGGTTGCGAGAGTCTCCAGTGTCGACATCAGCCTAAAAGTGTGTGGATTTTTCTGTTATTTTTCCAATGAACGCTTTGATCGTGCTCAGCATTGTGTTGGCGGCAAACTCTTTCCCACTCCAGTCCACAGACGACTGCAGAGGCCATGAAAACAACATTCCGATTTGTACCGATAGCCCGACTCTCGTGCGCAAAATTGAAAATGCTTCACTCTACGTAGCAGGTGTTTATCACGAAATAGCTATTTAACTGAGCAGGTTCTGGAAATGACACTCTTCACGTCGTGCATTTGTGGGGTTCTCCACGTCAGCGTGGGTACGCTTATGGCAAAATTGCTGGTGATTTGATCGCGCCTTGCTTTGCTGCTTTCTTTGAGCGGATTCAGCAAGAAGTGGAAGAGGCCATCGAGAAAGTTCCGAAGCCACTGAGAGACGTGGTTATTAAGTATCGCTTTCTCGATTTGCATTTGACCTCTCAGACATGGGATCAATGCAGCGTTGGATCTCACGTTTGAGTTTACGAAACATTACACATCCCCCTATATTTTGGAAGAAATGGAAGGACTAGCAGAAGGATCTGGAATGGACTTGAAGACTATCATTAGAATGCATGTAGTTCGTTTGTGCTTTCAATTCTTACGTGTCAGATGCTTCCGGAGCTTGTGAAGGCCGGCTGTTCTATGTTTGGTGCCTGGGGTTCTGCTACCCCTAATGGTTCTCTTGTACAAATGAGGGCCCTCGATTGGGACATGACTACCCCGCTCATGCTCTGCCCGGCAGTCACTGTGTTCCACCCAGACGCCGACAATGGCCACGCTTGGGCTTCTCTTTCATGGATGGGATTCGTCGGTGCACTAACTGGTATGTCTGAAGTTAAACTCGGAATCAGCGAAAAGCACGGTGACCCCGACTTTGGTGGAAAGGATTCTCGCATTGGAAATCCGTTTCACTTTGTCCTCCGCGACATTCTTCAGTTCGATCAAACTTTGGACGATGCCACCAATCGAATGGTCAATACGCGCCGTACCTGCTCGGTTTGATTCTGTCTGACATCGCTGCTTATTTTCTAGGTCTACCTTGCCGTCGGGGATGGTACTATGAACCGTGCCCGCGTGTATGAGTACTCGAATTCTTTGCTCAAGGTTTTTGATGACCTGAACGAGAAGGGCATGTGTGGAGATCCCCAAAACATCCAAGACACCGTCTATTGCGGTGTGCAGATGAAATGCTTGAGCCCCCAGCTGTACAATCTTCATGGATTGCTCTCTGCTGAGAAGGCCATTCATGATCTTGCGCCCATTGTTGGGACTGGAGATACTCACATAGCGTTGTACGACTATGGCGCTATGCACATGTATGTTGCCAACGGAAAGCCAAACAAAGACTTTGGGCCACAGGAGGCATACAATCGCCAATTTACACGCCTTGATGCTGCAGCTCTCTTTGCAGAGGCCAGGCCTGCGTTGTAAGATGGTTTTACGACCTTGTAAACGCCAGTCCGTTCTGAGATGCAGTTTGCAGTCAGATGTTCAAAACAACTTCAGATTGTTTTTGGCGGGAATTTCATGGATTTGTCGCCTGAGCAGAATTTTGCTGTTTCTGGGGACTTTGAGAGCCCTTTGATGGTGATTGCTGGAGCTGGCTCTGGAAAGACCAGAGTATTGGTGGGTCGGGTTGAGAAAATGCTTGCATCTGGAATCATCGGAAATTCCGTTGCGATCATTACGTTTACGAAGGTGTTTGTTGATTTCGGCTTCACTCACATTCCAGAAAGCGGCAGGTGAGCTAAAAATGAGATTAGAACGGAGTAGGAAGACAACTTGTGACTGTGTGTTGGGCACTATCCATTTTTTCTGTTTCCGCATCGTCAGGTTAGTTTTCTGAAGTCTCGAGACCTCAGCTTCAAAGGGCGTTTTATTCACATTTGGGCTTTCAGCAGGAGCCAAGAGTTCTAGACCGAACAACCAAATACCAAATATTGCGCGATTGTCTTCTTGAGCTCGGCGACTCCATTCAGAAAATAGGAGGCGACATTGCCGAAGAAGTTGAAATGCTTGAGGAGGAGGGTCCTCTTTCCAAGGATCTGACCCGGGAAAGTGACAAGCTGTCGGAGCTGCGGTATTTCTCTTCAAGCATCCATATGTACCGCCATCGCATGAAAGCAGTCGAAGATCTTGATATTCGGAAAGTTTTTG
Organism: Verrucomicrobiaceae bacterium; assembly: GCA_027487435.1. GTDB lineage: Bacteria > Verrucomicrobiota > Verrucomicrobiia > Verrucomicrobiales > Akkermansiaceae > UBA956. The sequence goes on from JAIYDP010000396.1 coordinate 20,621, forward strand.
AACTGTATCAAGCCAAAAAGAAGGGTAGTGGCTATGTCGGTTGATTTTCGGTGTCGTCGGATTGATCAGGCAGATTTCGACGATTTCATCGAAATGTCGATCCGTCTCATGAAGGAACATCCAACCGTCTGTGAAGAGATCCGATCGCTCTACAGATATCTGCTGATTGACGAGTTTCAGGATGTTTCCATGATGTCACTCGCCTTATCTGTTTTTAACGAAGTAAGGCAGCTTGAATTCTTCAAGCTGTTGGCACCGAAACGGATTACAGTTGTTGGAGACGACGACCAAACTATTTTTTGTCTTCTTATTGAGTACCGACAGCTAATGTCGCAGCTTTTCTTAATGGCTTGCAAGAGAACAATTTCACTCGCTTTCAAAAGATGTGGTCCAATGTCAAGTCTGCATACCTTTCCACGAACTTCCGATGTCCATCAAGCATTCTGAGAGTTGCTTCTAGTGTCCTTACCAGAATAAGTCCGTCACGACGCATGCAAAAGCAAATCAACTCTTGCCCCTCCCTGGGCGAAGGGAATGTCGGTCGTGCTCGTTCGCGTATTTTGAAATCACAGGTGACAATATCGATCTCAAAAACGGCTGCGCTGGAAGTGCAGCTTGTCGTTAATGCAGTCAAGGAGCTTCTCTCTCAGCCAACACATCCAAGTGACATCGCCATCTTAGTCCGAAGTGCGGGCCCCATCTCATTCGCTGACCAAGATTAGCGCGCCGTGATAGCAGGGAATTCGAAGATGCACTCAAAGCCAACGGAATTGGGACTTACAATGCTGCCCCAGAGAGCAGAGCTGCAGTGTACAAGAGAGCTGCCGTTCAGGATGCTTTGGCTCTTATTGCCGTTGCCTGCGGAAGCCAAGATGAAGGCGCATTTCAAAGGCTGCTGAATCGCTCGTCTCGTGGGGTGGGACGCTCAGCAACTGACTCTGTCTTGTCGATTGCTAGGAATCGAAGATTGTCTTTGATGGATGTCGTCAAATCTATTGCCGAAATCGGGTCAATTTCAGACTCTGCTGGCGGCGTGAAAAATTTCTCAAAGAAGCAGCAACAAGGTCTGCGAGAGTTCCGACTTGCTGTTTCACAAGTCGCTGCGGCCATTTCGACGAGGACTGTTTCAACCATTGTTGACGCTTCGTTGGCCCAAACGAAGGAGGATGTTGATGGATTGATCGCATCTTCATTGTGCAAGGACATATCAAGATGGGTAATGCAAGAGTCGTCGCATGCGTATGGTTTCCTTGCAACAAGGTCTGAGAGCTGCAGAGTCAGAACAAATACCTTTGAAACCACCGTCTTGAACTTTTGCGAGACCCTTCGATCCAATTATTCGACCTCTCTGGCATCTTCAGACGCGATCAACATGTTTGTTCCTTCGTCATCTCCTTACTATGCAAGATCCACGGTCCATCAGGCGAAAGGCCTCGAGTTCAAACATGTTTTTGTCGTTCGGTATCTGACCGTATGATTGAAATTGAGACACTAGCTTCAATGAAGGCCGTTTCCCATTTTCTCGTGAGGCCGGGGAGGGAGGAGCGGATAGTACCGAATTGTTGAATGAGTTTGCGGAAGTAATGTCAGACGAAGAGCGCCGCATTGCCTACGTCGCCATGTCCAGAGCCAAAGCGTCGCTCACTCTCACTTGCGCCATGTCTTCTGGCTCCTTCCTCCAGCCCTCACGGTTTTTTGACGAATTCCCCAAGTCCCTTTTTCTCCATTGGATCTGATCCTGAAAGGGATTGTGTAAGGAAGAGGAAGCCTCTGCAAGAACCATGCACTCCTGTTTTTCAAACTCCAAGCCTTGTCGTGCGACAAGACGAAGATGATTTACCCTCTTCAAGTTCTTTTGGGTCCTCTTGTCCACAGACAGTTCACCAACATCGTGACATTGAAGCGTCTCAAAAAAATGACCCGAATCAGTGGGACTTTGGCGAGTTGCAAGCCTACAAATCCACAGTGCGAGTCGACATTGGATCAGCCTCTATGACAAAAGGAAGTATCGAGCAATCCCTGCTGGCCAGAAAGCTGTCTGTCGCACCGAGTGCAGGGGTCCCGATCTCAGCTGAAGGCTCGGCATTAGCTCCACGTAGTTCTACTTCGTTGAAGCGAGCCCCTTCATCTGGACTGTCCTTTTTGTGGAAGAGACCGAAGATGATGTCATTGTAACAAGTTTGGATTTAATCAGAATACGAATAGGAGTAGCTGGATCCAGCAATCGCAGCACCAATTGCAAGCCCTCCTACTGCAGCAGCAACGCCTACAGCAGCGGCTGACGGGCCGCTATCTCGAACCCTGACGAGTCAATATTGATCACTTTGCGTGTAATACACAACAGTTTCTTGGACGACAACATGAGATTGAACATACACAGGCTGCATGGCAACTTGGGGAACGGGCTGTGCGACCACTGCTGGCTGAACAGGAGTCGCCATCACAGGAGCAGGCTGAGGCATCAGACATATTTTGGAGAACTGCTAAACAGATTGCGCATATTGTACCGGCTGTGCATACTGGGGTTGTGGAGGCTGTGCATACTGGGGTTGCGGAGGCTGTGCGTACTGTGGTTGTTGAGGTGGGGCATATTGAGGTTGCTGAGGTGGGGCATATTGCTGGGGTGGAAGCTGCTGCTGAGGGACTGGTTGTGCATATTGAGGAGACTGCGGCGGCGGTGCGCCATACTGAGGCTGAGGAGGTGGCTGCGCATATTGAGGGGGCTGCTGAGGAGGTTGCGCATATTGAGGGGGCTGCTGCGGTGGAGCTGCATATTGCTGTTGCGGGGGCTGGGCATACTGCGGCGGCTGTTGAGGAGGCGCAGAGTATTGCGGTTGCTGAGGGGGGGGTTGTGCATATGCAGGAGCCGGAGCATATTGCTGTTGTTGTCCGGGAGGATATTGCCCAGCCATTTGTGGAGCTCCCAGAGGAGGGGTCCCCATTTGAGGAGACCCATACGGCGGCTGCACGGGTTGTCCAGTCTAAACTAAGTAAATGACAGACGCCTGAGTCAAACGGCAGGGGTAAATTGGAGAGCAAGATGAGCTTGACCGTGTGACCTCCCGCTTCGCCCGAAAAGATCATACCACATATCATCAGTGCTAGATTGTAAGATTGCTCTGCATTCTGAGGTACCCTCGTTGAAATACAGGTTTAAGATCCACTGTGCGATGAGCACCAACGAAATCATCGGATATAGTCCCTTGATTGTAGCACTCGATGGAAAGCCTGTCAATTCCTTCAACAATCTGGCTTGAAATCGTCAGAACTGGAAGCTCAAGAAAATTGAAGCACAAGCGAATAGTCTGGTCCCAAGTCGGTGTAACCCCGCCATTATTGCAAACCTTTGTCGTCAGAGGAGTACTGCAGTGAGTATGTTCAATAGAGACAATGGCTGCATTTATCGTTAGTACCTTGGATCGAATCGACTGGGTGCCAACCGCTACAACACAATACGGGTCCATTGTGCCAAAAGTGGCTTGCATTGTTACAAAATTCTGAATCATTCACCCTTGTCCTTCAGATTGCGAGCACTGATCACTGATGGGTCAGAAGGTATCACCCACAACAAACGCTTCACGTCAAGAAAACCAGTCGGCATCGAAGGGTCTACTCGCGACGAAATCAAAAACCCTTTGTACTTCTGACTTACAATTGCCGAAACTGGTGTGAAACACCTTTAAAAAGGGTGTTGAAGACATCGTTGTAGAAGCTCGGGTGATACTTGCATGCTCGATGACAGTCCGGCGAAAAGTTTATCTCAAGAAGAACCGGGCTCAGGTCGTCCCGCAGGATGAAATCATAGCCGAGCATAGTTACAGCGTCTGGCTGGGACGATGACAGTAAACGGCAAGACGGAGTGGTTCCGTAAATTGCGGCTAACAATGACCCCTTGATGACCGAATAAATGTTTGTTCGAACTTCTTCCCACGTTCGCCCAGTTTCACCTTCAAAGAGAGGGATGAAATCCTCGTGGGTCATTTTTGTCATGCCGACGCCAGTGTAGTTCATCACTGTGAAATGCTTTTCGTAGATATCGATCTGATCAGTCGCGTACGGGAGCAAAGCATTCTGCGGCCAAAAGACGTCATAAACGAAGGCTTCCAATGGAGCGACGGACTTCACAACCACAATGAATCGCAAAGTGAATTTCTTCCCTTTCAGTGTGGCTGGATGCGCAACATACTCGCAAGCAATCAACGGCCCTGTGTCCATCATCCGCACGACCGCCTCGATTGTGTCGACAACGACAATGCCAATGCCCCGGGCAAGGTTCCAAGGCTTCACAATCCATAGGTTCATCTCTCCGGTCTCCTTCCGCCTCAAAAATTCAGCACAGAAGGCAGGAAATTGTCCAGCGCTGACGTTGAATTCGAGGGCGAACCAGCGGGGAGGGGGAAAGCCATACGAAGAGCTGATGGTTTCAAGCAAAGAATTTTTGAACGTGAGAGCCGTTTCTCCGCGTATTTGATTGACGCGCTGCCCCGCCGTTAACATATTGTATGCGGAGAAATCGTTGGCGAACCAAAATACGTCTGCCTCTGGGTTGGGGTTCTGATAGCTGTCCAAGGCTGACTCGCTGGTGCCCAACAGTTCGAACCCAGAGTCCGTCAGATACTCGTGAATGAGGTCAAGATCTGAAACAACCTTCAGCGTCCTATCTAATGATGAAGTGACTGGGGCAGATGGGACGTCATCAGTAACTCTATCAGGGGCCCTCAGTGCCTCAAAAGAATGAGCTAGCGCATCAGCTGCACCGCTTGCAAGGACGTGCTCGAGAGCCATGACGTCAGGCGGTGACTTGATGGCCGCGAACACGTTGCGAGTTACCTTCTCTCCCGCATGGATCCGCTGGGTTGGATAGAGGAGGGAATATGAAGTCGATGAAAAAAAAAAAAAAAAAGGAACCATCAAGACGTTGTTCAGCTGTTTGTGGGGAATCGAGGATCCGAACTCGTCAGGGAGAAACCAAATCTCTTTGCCAGTGCCCCCGTCGTCCGCAGTGCCGTGAACTGTGAAGACTCCTGCATGCCAAGAGAAGTTGTGCACAGCCTGTTCGAGGCTTTGTTCAAAAAATTCGTCAGTGGACGGATTCGAGACACTGGCGCCATTGAAGAACTCCAAAGTCATGAGAGAAGACGCATCGGCGCAGGAGAGAGTGTCGGAGCGAAGTGAGCGAAGTGCGGGTAACGACGACAGCACTCTCTTGAGGTGCGCAGTGTCTTCGAAAGGATTGAAGCAAACGTTGAGGACCTGCAAGGCCAGCAACTGAGAAAAGACAGGCTCATTCAAAGACGTTAGGCCTCTCTCGGATAGGTCAAGCTCGTATATTCGAGAAGGCACTTCAGCGCCAGAGAGATACAACATCGTCCAAATAGAATAGCGCGGCGTAAGCTTCCGGTCAATGATTTCGATGAGAGGACAGGAGTCCAGCAGAGCTCTTGTGTAGGTCGCCCGTGAGTTCAAGTCTTCAAACACAGGGTTTCCGTTGAGCCAAACGGCACGAAGATTTGATAGCGGCAACAAGGAGTGTATAACGTCATCTGCGAGAGCGATGGCATTATCTCGTAGAGCCAGTGTAACTAAATTGGGGCAAAACTTGCTCAGCCCCAGTGGGTGCAAACAGCGAACCCCAGCATCGTCCAAATCGATCGATTGGATAGCATGAAGATCGGCCGCAAATGGAAGGACAGGTGCGACTAGGTCCAGACGAGCGAAGGATTCACCGAGAACAACAGAGGACGTTGTCCCTTGCTGAAGCAAGAGGCCCAAATCGTTGGGCGAAAACTGCAGAGACTGCACCGTCGCCTCAAACTCTTCCCTCGACGACATCGGCGCAAGAGCGTCGGCTCCAATGTCGTCTAGCGTCAGCATTGCGTCCGCGTCTGGTTCAGCCTGCGTAACAACTCTGACACCCACCATGGCAGCAACTCTTCGCAAGAGTGAGGGATGCGACAGCCGAGTCCTAAGTTCGGCGCGGGGGAGGGTAATAGCGTGGTCGATCAAAAACAAGTCGCTGCAGGGCTCAAGCTCAAGGCCTTGTTTCAGCACTGGAACCAAGTTATCTAAGTGAGTAAGCAACGTGGCGCACATGAAACCGTCTTCGTCAGGGAGGTACTCAAACACGGCTCCAGCGTCAAACACTTGTTTGGAAATTTTCTCATAAACTATCTGTTAAGTGTTAAAGGAGAATCCATGTCGCAACCTTCCACAGCCGACGCGGAACTTTGAGGTCTGCGAGCTGTGAGCTATTTGATGCGAACCAGTCGGACTTTTTCTTCGCATGAGGAGAAATAAACCCATCAAAAATGAGCGAGTGCATCCCATTCCGTTCCTCCTCAGAGAATTCTGAGCCGAGCGCACTGAGGAAAGATTCTCTAAGTCTGCTGATTGGAACCGACGCAGTTGGACTTGCAGCGGACCACTTGCGTTGAGATGCAATCCGCTGGGCCTCATGGCCGTCTATAACGCCATACTTAGAGGCGAAAAACGCACGTCCGTCCCTTGCTGGCTTGAGCTCCCCGTCAAGGAGTGCCGATAATTCGGTACTTGTTGAAAACGTAGAGAAATGAGACATGTATTCAACGTCATTGCAAATATCCAGCGCCAAACCGCGAGGCAAAAATGTGAGGATGGGTCGGGGAGGGAAAAAAAGGGCCTCAAAGGGGACGGACGAGTTGAGGTCGCACACAACGACATCAAAAGCGTCGATGAAGGGGAGGAGACAATACTCGTCTTCAGGCACGACACTGAAGTTGCTTCGAATGTAGTCCACGTTGGAAAATTCCCTCTCAGAGAGGTAAGAAAGGGGGCTGTCGGCGGTTTCTGCTTCAAAACATTGGTTGTGGAGCTTGACGACGATGTTGAGAGCAGACTGGGTTTTCAGGTTCTCGAAAAAATCTCTGTAGTATATCAGAGACGAGTCTGAGTAGGCAGGGCAGACAAGAACATTGCGGATGCCTCGCTTGCAGTATTTCGCTTCGACAGAGGCCTTCGTGAGCGGTAGTGTCCCGTTGAAATACCGAGTAAAGCGAATTGGAATGTTGTGATCATGGAAGCTGGATGATGTGCAGCCAAACATGCAATGGCCAACTGGAAAGACGTCAATCACTCGCTCTGGAAACGCAGCCTTGAGGGATAAGAAGTATCGTCGCTGAACTGCTCCGAAATCGTGGCTGTCTGACGATGAGAGTACAACAACGATAGGAAGAGCCTCGGAAGCTATCACGGAAAGAATTGCCTCCGTTGAGAAGTCCATTACAGATGTGTTTGGGAATCTCGAATAGAAGCTCTTCATGGCCGATCCAGAAGGATTCGAAGGATAAACCAACACGTACGACTTGGAGGAAATTTCAATCAGAGGAGCGTGCGACTCCACTTGACTGTAATTGTTGTGCACAGGAACGACAAGAGCAAACCCCATGTTGCGACCAAAAATTAGTCTTTATCTCACACTCGCGTCTCCGATGGCAGGGACCGTTTACTGAGCTTTCTTGGCAATATCTCTCTGCCTTTGTAGCCACAAAATGATTCGAAGAGAAGGAAATCCAAGAGCAAGCGTTTGAACGAACCACTTGATTCGATCGGAACCTTCAAGGTTCATCTTCATCGCAAGCTGGAGAGCCACAATCGCCTCTAGGAGATGTGCGAGGATTGCAATCACGAATCCAATTCGAGCCATGTAAAGAGATCTGAATATGAACAAAGCGACATCTCGAAGTCGGTAAGCTGGCCAAACGTCCACTGCCTCGTCAGAAAATTTCATGGGGAAAAACCTTCGAATGCCACAACATAATGGACGAAGAGCGCATAAGGAATAAGCAACCACCAACCCAGCGGTACCCTGTGTGTAAGAGGAATTGACATGTGTCATCACATGCGAAAAGATATCTTTGGGATGACGTCCCTCTTAGAATTAAGTGGACTCAGTCTAACAACAAACCCTGTAGTGCTCAACAACTCGTTGCATTCCCTCCGGGTGTGGGACTGGAGGGTCGAACTTGAGCTCCACTGCAGCTCGGTTGTTTGAAAACACGTGAGTCACTCCAGTCTTTAAAGCCTCTGCGCGGACTAAGAACGGCTTGAACGGGCACAGAGGAGAAACAACGCTGTGAACAATTTCAATGACGTAGGCGATGAAATATATCAACCAGAACGGCAGAACCAGCCGGGGCTTGTAGAGCCCCATGACATCAAGTAGCGGCTCGAAAAACTCGAAGTTGTTGTAATTTGGGCCATCTGTGATAAAATAAACGCGACCTGACGCACGGCGCTCTTTCGACAGCAGCGACTGAGCCGCCAAAACCTCCGCATGTACGAGGTTGTCGACAAACACCATTTGGAACTTTGAAGACGTCGAAAATTTGAAGAAAAGAAGCCCCATCTCCGCTGCAGCAAACAAGCGGGAGAAGTGGCGCTCTTCCTCCTCCCCAAAGATTCCATTTGGTCGCAGGGCACACGTTCGCAGCACCCCGCTTCTTTGGTTCTTCCTTCCATTGGCATTGATGACAAGCTGCTCTGCGATAGCTTTCGTCTTTGAGTATGCGTCAGTGTGTCTTTCGAGAGGAAAGTATGGTAGAGATTCGTCGCCATCCAGAATTTCCTGTCCGCCGTAGACTACGTTGACGCTGGACGTGTACACAAATGCCTCAACTCCACTAGCATTGCATTCCTCGATGAGATTTTGAGTTCCATCAACGTTAACTTCATGAGTCGTCTTCTTGTCTGTCTATCTTATTGCAGATTTCGAGAAAAAAAAGTACCCATCATTTCTAGCCCAGACATGCCGAAGGAGGCGATGTGAAACACAACGTCGGCATTTTTGACAGCTTCTGAAACAATGACCTTGTCTCTGATGTCGCCTTATCTTGATAAGAAGCGCTGAATGTCATGCAAAGTACCTTCAATGTACGTAGCTCGCCTGTCCGGATTCTTCGCTTTGGGGTTTCTAACGTCAAACAGTCGGAGCTCCTTAACTCCAAGAAACAGAAGCTTGTCACCAAGCCGGCGCCCAAGCAAACCGCTAGCGCCAGTGACGAGGACAATTTTGCCATCCATTCTTGTGGATCGTCGCTGTTAGCATGCACACTTTGATTGCGATTGCGCAATTCGTTGTGGGTCTCATTGCGTCATGGCTCCCTCGTCTAGCCTCGAGTTACCTCTTGCTCTTGATTGGCAAGCCATCAACGTTGACAGGAACTCCATCTTTTCAAGTTGCAACAAAGAAGTTTCCCGAGTCCAAACGTGTTGACATACGTCAAGTCTTGTCTGATTCAAAGGTGTTGGTGATCGGCGGAACCCACGGTATCGGACGCAGTCTAGTTCTCGTTTTGAGTAAACGAGGCTACTCTGTGCTTTACAGTGGAATTCTACCAGTTCGCCTTACTCGAATAGCTGGCCGAGACGTTGATGCGTCGAAATCTATCAATGTTGCAGCTTCGGTCAATGATGGACGTATTCCTAGATTTGTTTATTGTGATCTTGGCAATGCTTCTGTGAGAGTCACGAATTAGCCCTAACGCTCAGGACATGGAAGCTCTCCACAGTGTTGTGTCAAGTCAGCTCAAGACGATCGACGCTCTCGTTCTCAACGTAGTTCCCTCTGTCCCTTGGTAACCACGATACAGGCTGGATGCTGCCTGAACCCCTTTGCATTTTCAAGCGATGGACACGGGTACGAGGTTCGATTCCCTTTTCGCTGTTTCATTATCACAGACACAAGTTGTAGTCAATGCGCTTGCTCAAGTGGCCGTCTTTAAGAAGCTGAGACCATTGTTCAACCCAAAGGGCACTCGCGTGGTCCTCCTCTCGTCAGTCGCTCACTTCGGCGGCATTCCACGCCCTCCTCCCATCTGACGGGGAAGGCAAGATACACAACTTCAGTGAAGGCGTCCTGCAGCCAGAATCGCGTCTCGTTGCGTCAGTGCTGCTCGTTCCGTGTTGACGCAAAAGGTATAGCCTTTCCAAGGCTCTTGCCCTTCATTACTTTCGAGCGGTGGAGCGAGAATGCGCTCACAGTAACATTGCAATCGCAGCTTTTCATCCCGGGGTTGTGCGCACCGATCTGTGGAGGCACATGGTATTGGTGTTTGGTGTGCTCTTGACGACGCAGCCAACTCCCATCAAATTTTTGATCGAGTACGTCGCCTGGCCGTTCATGACGAGCTCGGCTGATGTTTGGGGGTGTTGTGTGATCTTTCTGATGTCTCAGGCTGCACAAGAGATTCTGAAATTGATCGAAAAGAAGAACTTCACAAGCTTGTCCTACTTTGACTCGATGTCATCAAGCCGTTTCTGAGATGAACTGAAACGATAGGGGGCTTGGATATGTGCACCCTCAGATTTGTGACCGCGAAGTGAATGAAGCAGTCCGCGCAGCGATCGACTCCGCAGTCAAGAGGCGCTTCAAAGGCGTGATGTGACGGATATTTGATAGTGTGAAGTTAAGCAGTGATTGTATTGTTACAGGCACTAACTCAATCTGCAGATGGAATCAGTTTGGCAGCATGAACGAGGTCCATTAAATCGGATAAAAGCTGTTCTCGGCTCGATCGAATGATCTGCGACGTCGCAACTTGGCGTGGGTAGTCCATCGCGAAGTAGCTGCGACGTAAGTGCTCTCGCAAAGGTAACTGGACTACTTGAGGAGGAGGTTGCCGTTCAATAGTCGCTCCCCAGTGGGTCTGTGAATAGACGAACTCTGAAATGACCTTAGCGGTCAGGCATCAAACTGAACACGACACCTTGCCATCAACGGGTTCACCCCTCCCAGTTGCGGTTGAACTTTGAGGATCATCTCCTCGAGCGCGGAAAGTCGATCGAAAACCATTGGGAAGACAGGAATGATGTAGCCCATGGAGCCGGATTGGCTGCCTGCCAAAATGAGGCTGGGCTCACATCGACGATGGAACCGAAAAACGAAATCGCGCGACGGCCACGACCGAGTTTTGAGAACCGCTTCTTGAAAATGTTGATGTGAAACGGGTAGCTGCCTTCATTGACAGCTCGGAGTTGCAGCTCTGACAGGATAAGTCGGTGAATGAGGGGAGCCCACTTTGACTGCCAATTGCCATCACGCTGATGTTTTTCTCCAAATCGGCCACGACAACTGCAAAGGACTTGTCGTCTGCAATGAATTCGGTTGCAATGCCGCTGATGTTGTTCGTGTCAAAGGAGACCGTCTCAATGGTCGTGATATCCTCCTGAAACATTATCCACTTCATTTCAAAGTCCCACCCTCCAGCGCAACAAATACACGGACTTTTGGACATCGGTCACTGCGATGAAGGACTTCAAAACGGCCAATCCCGAAATGAAAAGTTTTGCGTCGTGGAAAGCTGACACTTGCAGCTTGTTGTTGGCCCACGAGTATGTGTACACCTGTCGGTGTCATGCGGCACTGTGAGGCCGTACCTTGCAGATGCCGTTCATGCCGTAGTTGGGCCCTTGCGCCACAAGAAGATAGCCCTCGATGCTAGATACGTAATGAATGGGCCCCTTGATGTCGAGATCGTTCACCCACAGGCGCTTGAACTTAAACGCGCTCTCCTCCGCACCCTCTTCAGCAACGACGCTTAAAACTTCAAGGACCATAAGCTATCAAATCAGACTGAGACCATTGAGCCAAACCCTGCCCTTGCCGAACGCGTCCTCGCCTACTTGATAACCTGTCCCAGCTGCAACATACGGCACAAGCCTGGCAAATCAGCAACGGGATTGCATTGACACTTGTCTGGTGCCTCTGATGAGCCCATCAAATGCACAACCGCAACAGATGTGATGACCTCGCGGTCCTCAAGTTCAAATCTGCAAGTATTGGGTTAAAGGCGCAGGCGAATCATACCGGTCAATGAGCTTCAATGACGTTGATGAGTACAAGTGTATCTCATACTTGTCAATCCTTGCATACTTGTCCGCTGAAGCATAAACAATTGAATAACTGGATGACGCAACCATCATCAAGAATGACTGGAGACGGTTTGGACACTGACGCAACGAGGACATTGATGGTCGACAGGAAGCAGATGTTATGAACTGAGAAGCTGTTGAGACGAGAGAAAACCAAAAGAACCTCTGCACCCAAGTTTGTGCGTCCGCGATGGCCACGGCCGCGTCAAGTCGAGAGCGCTTGCGAACCCACACACTGCGACCATGCCCTTTAACGTCAGACAAGTGTCAAGGGCAAGCGACTGAGTCAGTCTGGACGACAAATTCGTTGCGATTCGGCAGGACACTCAACGACTTCAACGCAGGTTTGCCGTGGGCGACGAGGGGATGGCATAGAATTTCAGCTTTGTTGAACACAAGCATTGCCGAGTGAGATCCAGTCACGAACGCACCTCTTTGCGAGTCAATGAAAATACGCGAGAGGCAACCTGAGGTGACCCTGAGAGTCGGTCCAAGGCACAATAGAGGGAGGAGGACCGCTGGGGCCGAACGAGACGCAATGGAGAATATTCGTGCGTCGAAGTCGTAGGCCGGACCAGGCCGAGGCTGAGAGGATAGCAGGGTCGACATTGAGTGCAACGTAAACAAGCAATTCAAACGTTGAGGTCGCTATCTGGAGATTCAGCTTCCATTAAGGAATGCGGCACAATTAAACAAAAAGAAGCGCCGGTGCGACTTCGCCACCCATCCGGATAAAGGACTTGCTTATAACAAGCTAACGGACACGCCAGAAGAGCGCAAATGGACGGCGCATCAACGCCTGAGGGGAGAGGGAATTCATTCTCTGACAAGAACAACGATTCGTGCGAAATGTTGGCGTAGCCGCACGAAGCAGATTTAGCAACGTACACCAAAGAGAGAGCTGGAAGTGAATAAAACTGCAATAGTCAGGCTTGTGAGGAACGAGCGGGACGAGAGCATCGCCATGGACGGTCCCTGCGGTAACGACAGAGACGCCGTCGCTCAAATGTGCAAAGGATAGAGCTGATATGCCTTGTTGTTGAACAGTTCCCGCTGGGACGAGTTTGAAATTGCTACTGTCGAGAGAGAAGAGGCTCAAGGAGCCGTCAGCGCAGCTGACAACAATATGCGACTCCTCGATAGCAGCAAGTTCAACACCAGCGATGGGAACGGATTGCAACACAGCCACTAAGACATCAACATCAAAAAAAGCAATTCCAACGCTCAGACAGCAAGAAAATGCCGCCCCGATGAACCTGCAGAGCAACGGCGCCGCCACACATCTCCGATGTCAGGAGCATCACTAACAAAGCACACAGAACCCGCAGCTACAGTACGGCCATTGGTTTGGAAGCCCAAATCTGAGGGGTCGATCCCCTCAAGGTCCGCAGCAAGAGCCTGCAACACGTCAACACAACAACTTAAAAAGAAACAGAAGAAGCATCTCCTGAAGTGGAAATAAAGAAATGGTCAGATGCAGCCTGAAAGGTGAGGGAAATCTTTGTCATCATGACAGGAATGGCCCACACTGCATCTGCAACGTTCTCCGCCACAAAGGATGCCACAAGCTCTACATGGGGCTGCATGATCGTCACGCCCGCATTGTCGCCCATTCCTGTAGATGCGACGATTGAAATGGGATCTCGATCCTAGGGCGTCAAACAGTGACAAGAATCTTTATAAATACGTTGCCGATAGTTTGAAGCCTGGAAAATGAAAAAGACGATAGAGGTGCTGTGGAAGGAAGAGTTTGAACTATTCGAATCCCTTCAGTCCATCAGCCACTACATCAAGGGGGAAACCAGTTGTCTTCAAGATACCCTCCCGAACAGAAGCCACAGCTTTCGTGTCCGCATACAGAAAAGCGTCCTCGTCGTCGTTCTCCTCCGTGGGGGCAGCGGCGGACTCAACGGCGACGCTCTCCTGCTCAAGCTTCAAGAGGGCTCCGTCCGTCAAGTCGCCGCACGCAAGGAAAAGATCCTTTGAAATATTTACAAGCTTCCAGGTTAGTTGCTCCGCATATTATGATACGTTTGATGCCGCACAAGTCCCAGATATTTTTGCGAACGAAATGGATCGAACAGTTCGTCCGTCGACGTCATAATCTAACTTCAAATGCAACACGTCTCCATCGGCATTTGTGACAATAGCGTCGGACGAGGAGAAAAACGCCGCAGAAGCGGAGTCGAGGATGATTTCAGTTGCTGGCGCGTCGTCTTTTGAGAGGACACAGTTTGTTGCTTTCATGAGAAGCCTTCCATCGTTGACGTACAAAACGGCATCGGATGACAAAATAACGGCCCCATCTGAAGCGTGTGAGTGACGTGAAAACAAAGGACGTGAAAATGAGTCGACATTGAAAAGGAAAGCGATCGTTACATCCGGGGGCAGGCACGGAGACAATCGTGCGGCTATCGGATGGGAGGTTGGGGATGCTCCAAATGGACGTCGCCGTACGCTCGAGGAGGTCGATTGATAGTGCATGGCAGATGACAGAGTCTCGTACTGTGTGACGTGATCGGCTAGAATGTCAGCATAGGGTGGGCCAGAAAGAGACAAAATGGACGTGGGCTCTGGCTCGGAGAGGATCAACACGGTTGGCTGAGAATATTGACTCAAAAACTCAATAGAACGGGCGTTTCGAATTCCCATTGAAGGCAGGAATAAAGTAAAAGCCTTGATACGGTCCAGCCGCAGATTAGAAGTGCGACCATCGGCCGTGGGGCTGATGGTTTAGCCGACGTGACAAGGACCAACATTTTAGGCACAGCTTCATCAGCGTCATCGTAACTGAGATGAATTGGTGCAGGAAATATAGTCAAGAAAGAGCCATTGGAAAGGCAAGCGGCACAGCGGCTGTCAGGATCTGAACACGACGACGGATCTGATTCCACAGGAGACAACGAGAGCTAGTGAATGAGGACAACAAACGGAACCTCACTCCTATCATCGAGAAAATGTCCTTTGGCTCTACGAAAAGGGATTCATCGCGTAAGTCAAATATCTGAAAAGTTTGCATCGTCCCATTTGAGTCAACAAAAACAACAGCTGCTCGGTGGCTGGGGTAAAAGACAAGTATGTATTGTCTATCTTGCATGGAAATCACGGAGAAGTCGCAAATTCTGTCAAAGAACGCGAATGAGTGAGTCTTGTTGAGCATTTCTTCTCCAGCTTCTCCTTTTCCGACTTCATAAAGATCCAAAACTGTGCCACAATTGACAATAATGTATGATTCGCCAAGAAAAGATGACGCTTTCGAGCAAAACCCACTCAACTGTGCAGAGGGCCTCTGAGTCTCCAAGAGCAGAGAATGCATCTTTAACAAATATTTGGAAACTCTGTTAGGGTTCGTGTACACTTGACGAAGGAGAGGCTACAAATTCATTAGTTCAGTGTCGGAAAGTCGGGAGTTTTGTAACGACTGAACTGCATTGGCTCCAGGGCATTGGTCTGCGCATCTTCATTTGTCGGGAAAGCAGGACCCGAGTAGCGGCTGAGCTGCATTGGCTCCAACGCATTGGTCTGCTCATCTTCATTCACAGGAAAGTTGGGAGCATTGTAGCGAGCATCTTCAATTGTAAATTTCTAATAGAAGCTTGCAAACCAGAGGCAAGCGCGTTGACTTGGGAATCCTCATTCTCAGGGAAGGAGGGGCTCTGGTAGCGCGAGGCGATTTCTGCAACAAACTTAATATCGCGACCCAATCAACAAACCAGGAGACAGCACGTTGTAGTCAATTTCGAGCAACGATGGGAAGCTCGGGGGCTTGTAGTTGTTACCTGAACAACGTCAAAGCGCTGCGCCATAGAAAATTACCGGGGTTCAAAGCGTTGTACTGGTTGTCGTTGTTCTCTGGGAAAGCAGGAGCACGGTATGTGGCGGCGGCTCCTTAACAGTTAGCAACAGCAGGAACTGCGCAGAACCAGGAGATAAAACGTTGAATTGATTGTCTCCATTCTCAGGGAAGGATGGGGCGCGATAAGTGGAGGCCGCACCTGCGAAAATTAGAGCTGCAACCAGCCTCGTGAACCAGAGGACAGCGCATTGAATTGGCCATCTTCGTTAGTGGGGAACGCAGGGGCACGGTAGCTGGCACCAGCTTCTGCTACAATCAGAAAGACTCATCAAACGGCCAAACCTGGCGAGAGAGCATTGAATTGACCGTCGCTGTTGGACGGGAACGACGGTGCGCGGTATGACGAGGCAGCTCCCGCAGACAGGGCGTTGTATTGGCTGTCGCTGTTCTCAGGGAAAGATGGCGCGCGGTAGCTGGCTGCGTTTTGCGGATCCAAAACATTGAACTCCGCGAGCTGTGTCAGGCGGGCGGCCATGGCTTGCTTTGATCGCTTTTGCGACCTCTTCACAACAGCAGTCTTGGCTGCGCGCTGGGCGATGGAACCATGGACCTCCCCATGAGTCTGTGCAAGCGCGACGGGCTCTGCAGCCTTCCCGCTCTTGCCATTTCCCTTTCCGCCGGCGGGCTTTTGGCCTGCGCCAGGTAGCAGTTTCTGCATCCACGGCTCAGCCTTGCTCAAGAATACATTCTCGGGGAAATCTGCAGAGGGCTTGAACTGAAATTTGGCTGAAAGGTCAGAATTGTATGGGCAGTCGGCTCAAACGAGGAGTGGCGAAGATCTGGCCTCTGTCCGCTGTCTTTGCCCACTTCGCCAAATTCTCTGGACACGGTCAACTATCATCAAAAGAGGCCAACTCTTCTCAAAAATATTGTACTCGTAGTCCTTCTCACTGGGATGCGCAGCTACCTTGGGGAAAGGAAGAGGTTTCTTCGCCCACTTGGCGTACTCGTCTGATCTCATCAGCACTCTTCAGCCTGGTGAATGTATACTCTTGCCCAGAATATTATACTCGTAATCCTTTGGGTTTGGATGTGCTTTGACCTTGGGGAAGCTGCCAGGGAGAGTCTTCTTGGCCCAAGCATCGAAGTTGGCTACTGGGTCATCACAAGCATCAACGTCCCACCCTTCTTCAACGCATTGAAAGGCTGCTTCGGAGCTGGAGCTGGAGCAAGCTCTTGGAAACGCTTCCACTTGTAACCTTGAACATCAGTTTTTCTTCCAGCATTGAACCGTTTTTCTGTGGCAAGTTAGAAGAGTCTCTGACATCCTCACCGCCCGCTTCGACAGCAACGAGCTTTGAACCTCCGCAGATACAACTGCTAGCACGACAACAAGAATCAAAAACCTCTTCATGTGTCCCTCTGTGAAAATTGATGGCGATAAAAATAGAACGAGCTCAATTTTCTAGTTGTTACATTCAGATGTACAAACGACCAAAATCGACGAGGCGGCTGAGGCGGCTCTCTCGACTTTGGGGGATGAGTGGGAGGGCCGCCCAGAGGATACTCTTCGCGCGCCTTGCAAAGGGCGAACGCGGAGGCGAGCGACAAGGTCGGGATCGTTGAGTGGCGTAATCTACTTAGTGGTGAAGAGAATGGCGTTGTCGAGGGTGAAGCAGGATTTTTGACGTCTCCAGTGAGAGAGAGCGTTGGGATGACGCAGAGGAGGCGCGGTAAGGCCAGCGACGAGGGGGTGTCCACTCCCGTGCTCTATGGCATGTCTAGCCACGAGACTGCTTTAAGTGTGCAGTGAGCCTGGACGCGGGGGGGGAAGGTGGTCGGCGTGATGGAGGATGGCGAAATGGTGAGCACCCTGAGGACGAAGTTAAGCTGAGGGGGCGGCCCTGCGGCACACAGCGGGTAGGAAGGACAACTGAGCTGCAGAGGAATTGGAGGCGGGGGCGCATGAGCGTATGGCAGCGGACTTGTCGGAGGATGTCCTCGGTGGTACCATGGAGAAGGAATCGGAGGAGACAACGTCGATGCAATACTGGCGCCCTGCGAGGGGAAATTCGCGCAGGCAGACGCGTCGCCAAAAAAGCTAGTCGCCGAGGGAAGAATTGAGTGCAAACTGTCGACTCGACAACAAGGGCTAGCAGAGCGCCTAAAAGGCGCCAGATGTGCACTCGCATGAGGAGACGGCAGCCAGGCGATGCGATGGCGATCGGACGGAGGGCGCTGTTGGGCCTGGGGACGAAAAGAAGGAAGTGGCAGGCCCAGCTACCCCCCGGTGCGGCGGGGGCAACGGGTGCAAGGTTTGAAAACTCCGCGAGTGCCGTGGGGGATGCACATGGTTGCAATGGAACGTAGTGAGGAGGTAGCATCTAGGCGGGGTTAGTGCCCCCTCGATTTCTCCTCTCAGAATGGAGTCATCCTGGGGGTCCCCAAGGCCGGGAAAGGAGATAAGATGAAGGGAAGGAGGGTCAGCACCTTGGGCAACACTCTAAAGAGAAATTAAAACAACAATAGTTAGAGTTCGTAGATTTTCAACCAGTGTCGTCCAAGCCATCATGTCTGATCTGAGAGCATCCGTGAGTTGTGGCAGCGTGCATGCCTTTGGCATTTTTAAATATGTAGCTGCTTGTGAACTGTCGTTTGTCCTTTCCTTATGGTGTGCCACTTTCACACTCTCACTCAACAGGTGTGGTCTGTTTCTCAAGTAGAGACATCGAAGGATGTAAAGGTGGGGTCGGCTGCTCCTAACTTCACTTTGAAATCTGCATCTGGACCAGAAGAGGGTAATTGTCCATCATCGAACGTGACACGTAGTGGAGCTGAAATCTCTCCTCGGTGATGGCAAGAATGTTGTTCTTGTCTTCTTTCCAAAAGTGACTGATCGGTCTACTTATTCCTGATACATGAGGCATTTACCCCTGGTTGCACTGCGCAAGTATGTGATTTCCGTGATGCGTTTCCAGCACTGAATCGGGCGGGATGCCAGGTTCTAGACTGATCAGAGAGTAATCTAACTCGACAGGTGTTTGGGGTATCCAGGGATTCGTTGGAGACTCAAGAAAAATTCAGGGCAGCACATTCGTAGAGATTATGATATCGTCATTAACATTGCAGTCTTCCGTACACCCTTGTGTCCGACCCAGATCGTAAGTTGCAAGCTTCCTTCGGAGTTGGAGGGACGCTGTTCGGCCTTGGTCCTGCGCGCAGCGAAGTCTTGATTTTCAAGACTGGAATAGTGGCCGGTGTGTTCGACGAGTCTATCATGGGCATGAAGAAAGGTCGCATAATTGAGATTGTTGCCAAGATTAATGAGCTCTCTGGCACTCCTCAATAAGTAAAATTCGTACTTGAGTATGGTCCCATTTGACGAAACGGCATAACTCTTGGATCGACTCCTACAGTGCTACTGTGCTACACTCATACCAGAGGCCACGGGTGTGGCCGGGGGCTACAGGGCTACAGGGGCACGGGGTCTGCGAGAAGGAGATGGGACGTTCTGGAGAACACGTGTCCAAACGTCCGGATGGGGGCCCGCGTGCCCGCCGTTCGAGTCGG
>JAIYDP010000240.1 GCA_027487435.1 Verrucomicrobiaceae bacterium
ATCAGAATTTATTCGTATCCACCCGTGAACGTATATCACGGTGGGAGTGGATGGGGGAGGGTATGGGGTTTTTGGCGATGTGACAAGGTTTTTTCTTCTTGGCGTTGGTATATCAGGGGGGCTTGGGAGGGGTGGGGATGGGGGGAGTTCGTCGGGTGATATACGGACGTAGAGGGGGCTGGCTCATTTTTTCCGCTGGGGGCGGCGGGGAAAATGGGGTTGGTTTCGTTAGTTGAGGGTGATGGTGGTGTTGGGGCTGGGGAGGGATTCGCCAGCTTCGTTGAGGGCGGTGATTTGGTAGGTGAGGGGGATTCCTAGCGGCAGATGGGTGAGGGTGGCGTCGCTTTCGGTGACGGTGGAGACGGGGGTGAAGGTGGTTTCATTTCCGGCTTTTTGCCAGACGCGGTAGTGGTCGGTGCGGCGGGTGTCTGGCCAATCGAGGAAGAGTAGGCCGCTGCCGGGGGCACCGGGGGTCAGGGTGGGGGCCGCAGGGATGCCGGGGGTTACCGCATCGGCGGGGGCGTTGAGGCCGAAGGCATACCAGCGGGGATCGTCGTCGGGGAGCAGGGTGTCGATCTCGGTGATGAGGCCGCGCATGCGGGTGCGGAGGTTTTCTACGGCGGTTTGGCGGGCGAGGCGGGCGGTGGCGAGGTTTTTCAGGGCTACGTTGACGGCGGAGCGGGCAGCGGCGCTGGCGCCGTGGAGGATGGTGGCGGCGGCTGCGGTGATGTCGAGCGGGGCGTTTTCGTGTGCGGGATGGGCGGCGAGGTAGGTTTTTAGGCTGGTGAGGAGGTTGAAGCGTTCGTCGAGGGTTCTGGGTGTTTCGAGGCTGTTATCGACAAAGCCTACTTGTGCCCAGATGGTGCTCCAGCTCGCGCCGAGGTGGGGGATGAGGACGCGCTTGGTGGTGGAGATGAAGGTTTTGGTGTTGGAGTCGGCGATGGTTTGGGCGGCGGTGGCGGTGATTTTTTCCTGTCGCGCGGCCTGGAATTCTGTCTCGGCGAGGCGGGCAGCGGCGAGGGCGGTGGTGAGGACGGGGGCAGTGTTTTGGACGATTCCGACGGCTGAGCCGATGGTGGAGGCGCCATCGATCATGTCGGAAGTGAGGGTGAAGAGGCGGTCGTTTGTTTTTGGTAGTGGATTGCTTGCCATGGTGGTGGTTTTTCTGGTTTTTGTTGTTTTTTCAATGATTAACGGTGGGGAGAGTGTCTGTGGGTGGCTTTTTTGAAGCGATTCCGCGCTGCGGGGCTACCATGTGAGTCCGCAAGGGAGGCCATCCACGCGGCGGGGCTAGGATGTGAGTCCGCAAGGGAGGCCTTCCGCGCTGCGGGGCTACGATGTGCGTCCGCCATGGAGGCCTTCCACGCTGCGGGGCTGCAATGTAAGTCCGCAAGGGAGGCCTTCCGCGCTGCGGGGCTACGATGTAAGTCCGCCATGGAGGCCATCCGCGCTGCGGGGCTAC
Organism: Verrucomicrobiaceae bacterium; assembly: GCA_027487435.1. Taxonomy (GTDB): domain Bacteria; phylum Verrucomicrobiota; class Verrucomicrobiia; order Verrucomicrobiales; family Akkermansiaceae; genus UBA956. Next base: position 1,463 of record JAIYDP010000240.1, read on the forward strand.
GATGTAAGCCCGCAAGGGAGGCCTTCCGCGTTGCGGGGCTACGATGTAAGCCGGCAAGGGAGGCCTTCCGCGCTTCGGGGCTGCAATGTAAGTCCGCAAGGGAGGCCTTCCGCGTTGCGGGGCTGCGATGTGAGTCCGCAATGGAGGCCTTCCGCGCTGCGGGGCTGCGATGTAAGCCTGCAATGGAGGCCTTCCGCGTGGCTGGAGGGGTATCGAAAGCCGTTGGGGCATGACGAATTTGGGGAATGTGTAAGCTGCTATTCACGCTCAGATTTGGTCTATCCTTCCTAATCGGCGCGAGAAGTAAAGCAGGCAAGTGAGGGCGATGGTGACAATTTAGTCACATTGGGGCGATGTAAAAACGCATCCGCCACTACCAGCGGGAGCGCGCGCCGATCACGGAGTAGTGCTGTAGTTACGGGAAATCATGGAAACAGGGCGGCTTCTAGTGGTTGGATGATGCGGCTTGTTAGCGGTTTGGAGTAAGCATAAATGTTCCTAGATCGACAATATTGAGATCATCGCGTGATCTTTCATAAACTGCTGGCTTACATAGTGTTTTGAATTTTGGTGCATGTATTATTACATCAGCTCCGCTAACCGAGGCTCCGATCAAAAAGAACGCTTTACTTGTTGATGGAACTCGAAATGCACCGTCATCTTGGGAATGTGTTACCTTATACACATCTGTCATATTCGGATGTACTGCAACGACTAACGCTCCTTGAATAGGTTTCTTCGAGCCTTTTGCGATTACTTTTCCCCGAATCTCCGGAGTCGTTTCAACCACTACACAACTACTCATAAAAAGAGCCATAAATAACAAGGTGCATTTGTGTATCATATTCTTACGCTAACGTCAAAGAGCACGCACCCCTATCAGCGGGCGCGCGCATCAATCACGGGGTTATTGTTGGAATTACGGTAGAGCATGAAAACAGGGCGGCTGATAGAGGTTGCGTGTCTCGGCTTATGCATCTTCCTATTTGATAGTTTTAGTTTGTTGCAAGTCAATAAAACACCACGGAGCGTTCGGTGGATTCCTACCTTGATAGCGTTTAGTAGGCAGCCTATCAGGTCCAAACTCAAATATTTGCAGTTCAATTACCTGTTTTTGGGAAGTAGGAAGGTTTTTATTCTCACCTCGCTTCAGAATGAGTTTTTTGTTATCGTATATAATTCCGATAACAAGGTCAGTGCTGTTTGTGAACTTTGACTCCGCACCACGTTTGCCCTGAACTTGTTCGATCATGACTCCCCCATTAGGAACAGGCTTCGGTGCAACAGGAGCTTGACCAAAAGCTATAGTTTCAGAGAAAGTTAAAGCGACGGTGCTTAAAATAATGGCGAGGTAGAGATGTTTCATATCTAGCACAACAGTACTTATTCGTATCCACCCGTGAGCGTATATCACTGTGGGAATGGATGGGGGAGTTTTGGTGGTTTTACCGATTTTGCAAGGTTATTCTGAAATCGCAGGGCTAACCGCCGTTGGTTGAGTTGGCTTGTTGTTCTAAGGGATTTTGGATTGGAGCGCCCGTTACCTTCGGAAGATTGAAGAACCTGATCAGAACCCCGATAAGAACAAGGAAGGCAATCACTGAGACGACCAATACCCACGCGGTAGTGAGCAACGAAACCGAAATGTCTGCTGCTAGGGCTTCAGGATCAGCTTTGCCAGTCTTCGACAGTTCCCCGAACGCTCCGACCATTCCCACTACTGTGCCAATCAATCCAAACATAGGAGGTATCATCACACCGGCGATCGAAATCCAAATGGCTCGAAGCCAGAACTTCCGGCGTCGCTTCAATTGTTCATTGTTCGCACTTGGGATTAGCGAGGCTTGAGGGGGCTGGTAAGGGTCAGTCATTTTTAGCACAATGTCAAAGAGCATACATCCCTGACCGAGAGCGAACTCCGCAGCGAGAAAGAGTTTCCATAATCTCGACCTCCCCAAACAACACAGGGTCAGGGATTGTTTGACACGTCTGGTTCGCCTTCTTGTTTCTAACGTGGTGCATATTCACTTGATGAGGCGCGATTACCGTTTGAGTCCCGAAAAGAGTGGTAAATAGTATCTCCGATACGCATAGAATTTCCTGTCACACGACTGCCGTTTGAGTCCCGGAACGTATGATAAGCGGAGTCGCCAAGGGACATAGTGTCGCCAGTCCAACGATTGCCGTCCACCCCCCTTAAAGTGTGATAAGTGCTGTTGCCGAGATTAGTTGAATTACCTGTCCATCGATTACCATCGGAATCTCGAAGAGTGTGATATGTCGATGACCCAATTCGCATAGAATCACCTGTGACCCTCCCACCAGATGAGGTGGGGTGGCTATAGAAATTAGAATATCCGTAGCTTGGACTGGGAAGTGATTGCAGCAACGTACTATATGTGGGAGAGGAATAACTGGAGCGAGAAGCTGAGAAATCCGCGAATCCCATAGTGCTTGCGGAGTCAGTAGCTTGATCCAATCTATTGGTGTGGTGTTGCAACCATTTGGAATCAGTCCAATAGTCATCCAAAATTTCCTTACGCTCCTTCCAAGCAAGTGGCTGTCCGAAATACCGCATCTCAAGAGCATTCACCGCAGCATCAAACGACGGCTCTTGCACAGCAGATTGCAGAATAATCAGCTTCAATAAATCAACTGAGTAGCGCTCCTGGTTTTTAGACTGGGAATGGTTACTTATGGTAATTACTAAACAAACTGCGCCAAGTATCAAACCGACTACAACCCAGCGATTAAATCCGCTAACACTTTTTGCTTCTGGAAGCTCAGCGTTTGTATTCGTCAGTTGATCATGGCTTTGGGCGACAAACTCAGCAAAGCAATGTTTGCATTTGATGCTTCTGCCTAGGTAATGGCTCGGTATGTCCATGTGTTGCGAGCACATAAGGCAAGTCGTTTGACGAAAAAAGTTCATGGGACTGGGACAAGAGAATTTTAAGGTGATTATTCTGTAGCTAACGATGTTTGGTGGCAACGGCGAGATCAAGCTCCAATTCAATTGGTGAAGTTATCGTATGGCTGCTAAACACGTCTAGTTAGCCGTTGGTTTTCGGTTTGTGCTTTGGGTCGAGAACTTCGCGAATGTAGGCTGCAATAGCCTTCGCCTCGGCATGAACAGCAACCTCATTGGAGGCACCAATCAACGAGCTTTCGATTATCATTGCGATATCCTCCCCGGAAAGGTGTAAATGGTAGTCATATGTGCTTGGTCCTTCGACTCCCTTAATACGCAAAAACATCTCCCATGTCCCTAGGTTCCAACTCGGCCCGCCGCAACACCCCAGCTTGACGGCATTTAGAGGCGTATTTGCTAGAGTGGTAGTACCATTGTTCTTGTAGTAACCGCTTCGTGCTATTTTCATTGGAATGAGTTTGAGATGGTTGAATGGAAAGTAAGCAATCATTATTGGCTAACAGATTATATTCGTATCCACCCGTGAGCGTATTTCACGGTGGGAATGGATGCGGGGAGTTTTGGTGGTTTCATCGATTTTGCAAGGTTATTCTGAAATCGCAGGGTTGCTATCACGGGCTGATACTTGGGGGAACCAAGGAGGGGATTCCTTGGCTGATCTACGGACGGGCGGTGGTGTTTGGTTGGTGGGTCGGGTTGTTCGTGCTTTGTTCTTTTACAAGCGGCATGATCCACTCACGGCTTCTTTGAAATCGGGCTTTCATTCCCGTTATGGCTAGGCTATCAGTTCAGAAATGAAATTCCTTTTGGCATTCTATCTCATTGCGCTGTGCGGCTGCTCTTCTCCTAAGGAAAATGTTGCTGCTCTTGATGCCTCCAGAGATGAGTCTTCTGCTGAGGCTGCGTTTGACTATGACGGATTCATGGCCCATTTGCGGAGCATCAACTACGATGCTAATGGCTATGAGTTGTTTCAATCTACGTGGAGCGATATGCAATCTCAGTTGACCCGCGCAGCAGAAAATGGGGCGATCAACAGACTTCCCATGGACAAGAGAAAAAGTCTCTGGTGGGAAATCGAGTATATGCGAGCATGCGCGCATCCCTCCATTTTCATGGATCACAGCCATGAGATAATCCCCATCCTGTTCGCATTCGACTTGCCAGAATTGAATCAGCAACTCAGAGAGATTCTTGTGGAATCGGGTCAAATCTAATTGTCCTATGAGGATAACAAAGCGCCCATTCGAAGCCTTCACGCGCAACAAATCTCAGTCGTCATGAACCATACAACATCCATCAATCGTCGAAACATCAAAGCTTGGCTCTGGCCGACTCGACCTGGGCGTTGTCTGCTTCTCGCGCTCGCTGTAATGCCTTGCTTAGTGATTTTCACGATCCTTCTCGACATTCTCTTTGGCGGGATCTTGCGCTACCCAATGTTCATTCTAGTCGTTCTTACTACACCTCTGTTTTGGATCTATGCATTGGCATTGTGGTTTCGAGGGTTTTTCCTTCGAGCAAAAGTAGTCGGTGGCTTGGCGATGGTAGTGGCCGTCTTGACGCTGCCCATTTTGGGAGTGGCGATGGCAGCACCGTTTGCGCTCATCCCATTAGGACTTGTTAGTTCAGAATTCTGAAACACCATGCAGATGAAACTAATTGCCAGAGCTTTGAAACAATGGCTGGTTCGCCCAAAAGGGGGGTGAATTACCTACAATTCTTGCATTATAATCAGTTTAACCTGAGATCCGAAGTTGACCGCGGTCACGGCCCGCCATCATTTGACCTGTTTGTCATTTCAGGCCTTGGGCAAGCATATTGGATGCCACTGCGACCGTGAAATCCCTAGCACAGCAAAGCATGGCGAGCTTTGCCTCGCGTTGGACATTGGATATCGTGTTGAATCAGTGTACAAACATGGCTCTTAAAACCATTAAGATTTTGGCTTTGGAGATGTTTGTGCGAGTCATGCCAAAAGAGAAGGACACCATAAGGCGACACACGCGCTCTACATTGCGTAAAATGCTTGGCGATTTAGCTTCCGCTGTTAAGCCATAGTTGGGCACGAGATTGGAGAGCTTCGGCTTCGGTCATCGGCATGAAGGAGCAAAGTTTGAGCAGCTTCTTGCCTTTCAGCGAAACTGCGTAACGCGGTTGGTTGTTGACTTCTCCTGAGGTTTTCATCTCCACTTCCGAGAAATCGCTACGCTGGAATTGTTTCTCAGAGATGGTTTTTCCAGATCGTAGTTTCACCACGCTTGCTTTATCGCCGATGAGTTCGAAAACTTGGGTTGTTTTCTTGAGAATGTTGCCGTAGATAAACATCGATAAACCCGACACCATAAATACCGGTAGAAAAAGTACAAAGGGAAAGCGCGGAACTTCGTTTTTATAGACCAGAAAGCAAAAAATGTTACTCATGATGAAGAATCCAACGCCCATGATCATAAGCAAAGTGCTGATGCTCGATGTGCTGGTGTATGTGAATCCGTCCAATCGTGGTGTGATATTGAGGTGTTTCGATTGGTAGGCAGAATAAGATGTTGCAGCTTCTTTGGCGGAATGGTGACTTTGCTGATGTGTAGGAGAATGATCGATTTTCAGTGCTTGGAGTAGTTCATAGAGCAACCAGCGTTTTTCATCGTGCGCACGGGAAAGGGAAACATTGATGGGCTTTGCATGATTTGTTGTGAGTTGTAGGCCATAAACTCGTTGATCATCGCTTGTGTGAGATGCTTCAAGGCTGACATCTTTTATGGCGTTTCTTGGCAAAACCTTGACTCGTTTCCAACCAAAGAGGTTTTTGATGATCGTCAATTCACGCAGGTCGAGGCAGATGGTGGTTTTTTGAAAACTGCTGGCCATAGCGAAATAGAGCGTGACTAGGCCAATAACGATAAAAGGAATCATGAAAATCGGCACGGCCCATTTGAGCCATGGGTTTTCCTGAACATCTTGCGTAGGTGTGCCGAATAGGAAGGCGTAGATCAAAGCGCTGCTTATCGTCCAAGTAATGCCATTCCAAAAGAGGGCGAAGAACCAAAAAAAGTTGGGGCGACGTGAGCCTGGGATGATCCATCGATGCTCGCCTTGGCTGAATTCATGGCGAATGCCGCATTTTTCTGGTTGCACGGAAAGCGGGTTGCGACGATCGCTCCTTTGCGAAAACCAAACCTCTGTGCTTGAGGAATCGTGGCATGCGGGGCAGCGCACTTCTTGAATTTCGCCCGACTGATCTTTCTGGACTATGGGAAGAACTTTGTTGTGGCACGCGGGGCACTCGAGGTTTCGATTGAGAGCGAAACCGAAGGCCGAAGATTTGAGTTTTCCGAAAACTTGCTGAAACATACCTTGTTTTATGATCTTTGATGGGAAAAGAAAAACCCCATCCAGAATGTGATCCGTGAGGAAAGGAATTCGGGATGGGGTTGACGTTGATCCTTGCTGCGATCAAGGCAGGTTGGTGGAGCCCATGAGGTAGCGGTCGCATTCGCGAGCGGCACCGCGTCCTTCGTTAAAGGCCCAGACGACTAGGCTTTGGCCGCGGCGGCAGTCGCCAGCGGCGAAGACTTTGTCGATATTGGTGCGGTATTTTTCGTGCTCGGCGTTGATGTTGCTGCGGGCGTCGCGGTCGAGGTTGAGGTCGTCGAGGAGCTTCTGCTCAGGGCCAAGGAAGCCCATGGCGAGCAACACCAGCTCGGCAGGCATGATTTTTTCGGTGCCAGGAATGTGTTTCGGCACAAATTGGCCGTTTTCGTTCTTTGTCCACTCGACTTGCACGGTGTGGACGGCCTTGACGTTGCCCTGGTCGTCGCCTTCAAATTTGGTAGCAGTGGTGGTGTAGATGCGCGGGTCGCTGCCTTGCACAGCTTCGGCCTCTTCTTGGCCGTAGTCCATTTTATAGACTTTCGGCCATTCGGGCCATGGATTGTTCGCAGCGCGTTGTTCTGGTGGCTTGGGGAGGAGTTCCAATTGACAGACGCTGGTGCAGCGGTGGCGAAGGGAGGTGCCTACGCAGTCGGTGCCGGTATCGCCACCGCCGATGATGACGACGTTTTTGCCTTCGGCGGTAATGAAATTTTCGCGCGATGAGCCATCCAGCACGGCTTGGGTGTTCGCGCTGAGGAACTCCATGGCGAAGTGGATGCCCTTGAGATTGCGGCCTTCGATCGGTAAGTCGCGTGGTTTTGTGGCTCCGGTGCAGAGGATGACGGCGTCAAAGTCAGCAAGGAGTTGCTGGGAAGTGATGTCTTTGCCGATCTCGGTAGAGCATTTGAAGATGATGCCTTCTTTTTCGAGGATGCTAATGCGACGAAGGACGACGTCTTTTTTATCGAGCTTCATGTTGGGGATACCATACATCAGCAGGCCGCCTGGGCGATCGGCGCGTTCGAAGACCGTGACGTTATGTCCCGCTTGGTTGAGCTGAGCCGCAGCGCTGAGACCAGCAGGACCCGAGCCAACCACGGCGACGCGCTTTCCGGTGCGGCGTTGTGGTGGGTTGGCGGTGATCCAGCCTTCTTCCCAGCCTTTATCGATGATAGAAACCTCGATGTTCTTGATGGTAACGGGAGGATTGTTCATGCCAAGAACGCAGGAGCCTTCGCAGGGAGCGGGGCAAACGCGGCCGGTGAACTCGGGGAAATTGTTCGTCTTGTGAAGTCGATCCAGGGCATCGCGCCAGAGACCGCGATAGACGAGATCATTCCACTCGGGGATGAGGTTGTTGATGGGGCAGCCAGAAGCCATGCCAGAAATCATTTTTCCTGTGTGGCAGAAAGGCACACCACAGTCCATGCAGCGAGAGCCTTGGGTGCGGAGCTTTTCTTCTGGAAGGTGAAGGTGGATTTCTTTCCAGTCTTTGATGCGAGAGAGAGGCGAGCGGTCTGCGGGTAGCTCGCGAGTGTATTCCATGAATCCGGTAGGTTTGCCCATAATGTTGTGTGAGAGTGTAATGTTGAACCGCTAAGGCGCGAAGGTCGCTAAGGTTTGAGGTGGGGTGATGTGTGAATTTTTTAACCGCTAAGGCGCAAAGTTCGCTAAGATTTTGAAGGTGGGTGGTATTTGAGTTGGAGTTGATTAGTGATTGTGAACGATGCGCTGGAGGCCTTGTTTGATGAGGGTGGTATTGAAGTTGATTAAGTAACCGAGCGATGTTTTGCTTAGCTTCAAGTAAGTAAGTAGTTGCGCTTTGTGAATAGGATGGAGCTCCTCCACGGCTTTTAGTTCGACGATGACGCACTCGTTGATGAACAAGTCCAAACGATAGCCATTTTCGATATGTAAGCCTTTGTATTCGATGGGTTGTGGTTTTTGGCGTTCTACCTTGTAGCCGCGCAACTCCAATTCATGAGCAAGACACGCCTCGTAAGCGGATTCAAGTAGTCCAGGTCCTAGTTCGGAATGGACGATGAGGGAACATTCGACGATGTCTTTTCCAATTTGTTCTTGAAGTTGTTTGAGTGTCATTTTCGAGTGTTGGTAATGAGAACCGCTAAGGCGTAAGGGACGCTAAGGTTTGAGGTGGGGTGATGTGTGAATTCGCTTCGTTTTTTGATCAGGAAGAGTGGGGGTGTTCACCGAAAAGCTGCTGTCGATTGAATTTGAGAAGATCATGCATTCGTAATGGATTGAATCAAACGTTGCGTCCTTTGCGTCTTTGCGGTGAAAACTTTTGCCGTTTCGTTCTGGTTCAACCGCCACCGAGGCGGGCTTGGTCTTTGGAGTTTGACTCGAAGGCGGCGACGAGCGCGTCATCTCCGGTCAGGCCTGCGGCTTCGGCTTTGGCGATGGCATCAAGCATGCGTTTGAAATCGCGTGGCATGACTTTGACAAAGCGTTTGCTGCTGTTTGACCAATCGGCCAGAACGGAAGTGGCTTTGTGACTGAGCGTCATATCGGCATGCTTCTGGATCATTCCTTTGAGGTCGTCGAGGTCGTCTTCCGACGGTGTTTCCAAGTCCACCATGGAGGTGTTGCAGCGGGTGGCGAAATCGCCGGCTTCATCGAGGATGTAAGCGATACCACCGCTCATGCCAGCAGCAAAATTACGTCCAGTAAGTCCGAGAACGACGACTTTTCCTCCGGTCATGTATTCGCAGCCGTGGTCGCCAATGCCTTCAACGACGGCAGTAACACCAGAGTTGCGGACGGCGAAGCGTTCGCCTGCGACACCGCGGACGTAGAGTTCACCGGAGGTTGCACCGTAGAGAGCGACGTTGCCAATGATGATGTTGTCTTCTGCCGGGAAGGTGGCGCGTTTGTCTGGATAGATCGCGATTTTGCCGCCGCTGAGACCTTTGCCGACGTAGTCGTTTGAGTCGCCTTCGACTTCGATGGTGATGCCTTTAGGCATAAATGCACCGATGGATTGGCCAGCGGAACCGGTGAAGTGCATGTGGATGGAGTCATCTGGCAAGCCTTGAGGGTAGCGTTTGGTCAATTCATTGCCGGTGATGGTGCCGACGACGCGATCGGTGTTCTTGATCGGCAATTTGATGCTGACTTTTTCGCCCTTTTCCAGAGCGGGTTTGGCAAGATCGAGGATCGTCGTGAGATCCAATGATTTCTCTAAACCATGGTCTTGAGCTTGTGTGCAGAAACGTCCGACTTCTGGCCCCATAGGTGGAGAGTAAAGGAGCTTGGAGAGGTCGATACCTTTCGCTTTCCAGTGATCCACAGCTTTGCGTGGCTCCAGGACATCGGTGCGTCCGACCATGTCGGTCAGCTTGCGGAAGCCAAGTTCGGCCATGATTTCGCGCACCTCTTGAGCGATGAAGAGCATGAAATTGACGGCGTGCTGGGGGTCGCCGACAAATTTTTTGCGCAGCTCAGGATCTTGGGTTGCGACGCCAACAGGGCAGGTGTTGAGGTGGCAAACGCGCATCATAATGCAGCCGAGCGTGACGAGCGGTGCGGTAGCAAAGCCGAATTCTTCCGCACCTAGCAGGGCGGCGATGACGACATCGCGCCCCGTTTTCAGCTGCCCGTCGGTTTCAACGGCGATACGTGAGCGCAAGTTATTTAAAACAAGCGTTTGGTGGGTTTCCGCGAGGCCAAGTTCCCATGGGAGTCCGGCGTGTTTGATCGAGGTTTGCGGTGAAGCACCCGTGCCACCATCGAAGCCCGAGATGAGCACGACATCGGCGTGAGCCTTAGAAACACCAGCGGCGATGGTTCCAACGCCGACTTCGGAGACGAGCTTGACGGAAATGCGAGCCTTGCGGTTGGCGTTTTTCAGGTCGTGGATGAGTTCGGCGAGATCCTCGATAGAATAAATATCGTGGTGCGGAGGAGGGGAGATCAGTCCGACACCCGGGGTGGAATGTCGGGTCTTCGCAATAGAAGGAGAAACTTTTCCACCGGGGAGTTGGCCACCTTCGCCGGGCTTGGCACCTTGGGCGAGTTTGATTTGGATTTCGCGAGCCTCGGTGAGGTAGAGCGAGGTGACACCGAAGCGGCCAGAGGCAACTTGCTTGATGGCAGAATTTTTTGAATCACCGCGTTCGTTGGTCCATGAATAGCGAGCAGGATCCTCACCGCCTTCGCCAGTGTTGGATTTTCCGCCGATGCGGTTCATGGCGATGGCAAGAGCTTCGTGAGCTTCTGCGGAGATGGAGCCGTAGGACATGGCACCTGTTTTGAAACGTTTGACGATCTCTTCCACGGTCTCGACTTCCTCGATCGGCACGGGTGTGCGTTTTTTGAAATCAAGCATGGAACGCAGAGTGAAGCGAACTTTGTCTTGGTCGTTGATGAGTTTCGAGTAGGTCTTGAAGGAATTGTAATTTCCAAGACGAACGGCGGCTTGCAGGGCGTGAATGGTTTCAGGCGAGAACAGGTGGGCTTCACCTTCGGAGCGCCATTGGTATTCGCCACCGACTTCGAGAGCTTCGGTGCGGCCAGAGCGTTCTGAGTAAGCGCGTTGATGACGAGTGATGGCCTCGGCAGCAATAGCTTCCAGATCAGAGCCTTCGATGCGTGTTGCGGTGCCCGTGAAGAATTTATCGACGAGTTTCTGTTGCAGTCCGACGGCTTCGAAGATTTGTGCTCCAAGGTACGACTGGATGGTAGAAATACCGATTTTCGACGCGACCTTGATGATGCCTTTGGTAGCAGCTTTGATGAAATGCTTGCAGGCGGTTTTGTGATCCGTGCCGGTGAGCAGACCTTGGTGGATCATGTCATCAAGGGTATCGAAGGCAAGATACGGATTGATCGCAGCACAGCCGTAGCCGATGAGCGTGCAAAAATGGTGTACTTCGCGAGGTTCGCCGGATTCGAGGACGAGGCCGACTTTGGTACGTTTGCCCTCGCGGATGAGGTAATGGTGAAGACCAGAAACGGCAAGCAGGGCGGGAATGGCGGCGTGATTGTCATCAACTTCACGGTCACTGAGGACGATGATATTCATGCCCGCATCAACGTGAAGCGAGGCTTGATGGCAAAGATCATCAAACGCTTGTTCAAGTCCTGCAGCGCCCTTCGAGGGGTCGAAAAGAATATCGAGCGTGACTGAGCGGAAGTGGCCCTGATTGATGTGCTTGAGTTTTGCGAGCTGCTCGTTGGAGAGGATGGGCGTTTCCAGCTCGATGAGGTTGGCACTGGATGGTTGTGGGTCAAGAAGGTTGCGCTCTGGCCCGATGGTCGTTACGGGAGAGGTTACAATTTCCTCGCGAATGCAATCAATCGGTGGATTGGTGACTTGCGCAAACAACTGCTTGAAATACTCGTATAAATGCTTCGATTTATTGGATAAAACCGCAAGCGGGATATCGGTTCCCATCGCTCCGGTGGCTTCGATGCCATCTTTTCCCATGGGCAAGAGGAGCTTGCGTTGGTCTTCGAAGGTATATCCAAACGCGTGTTGGAGTTCGACGACGCGCTCGCGGTCGAGGGTAGGAGTTTTTTCAGCTTCGGGAATATCGGCAAGTTTGACGAGGTTTGAGGCGAGCCATTCTTGGTAAGGCTGTTGGGTAGCGATTTGATGCTTGATTTCCTCATCAGGCACGATGCGTCCGGCGACCATATCGACGATGAACATACGTCCTGGCTGGAGGCGGCCTTTGCGAGCGATGTTGGCGGGATCTACAGGAAGAACACCCGCTTCAGAACCCATTATCACCAGATCATCTTTGGTGACATAGAATCGGGATGGGCGAAGGCCATTGCGATCAAGGGTGGCGCCGATCATGGTGCCATCGGTGAAAGCCACAGAAGCTGGGCCATCCCAAGGTTCCATGATGCAAGAATGGAATTGGTAGAAGGCTTTTTTCTCTGGCGACATTGACTCATGCCCCGCCCATGGCTCGGGGATCATCATCATCATGGCGTGTGGCAAGGAGCGACCGCCCATGACGAGGAGTTCGAAAACGTTATCAAATTTCTGAGAATCGGAACCCTCCTCGTTGACGATAGGAAGGATATCTTTGATTTTTTCGCCGAAGTGAGGAGATGCGAGGAGTGGTTGGCGTGCGCGCATCCAGTTGGCATTGCCGCGTAGGGTATTGATTTCGCCGTTGTGGGCGATGTAGCGGAAGGGGTGCGCGCGCTCCCATGAAGGGAAGGTATTGGTCGAAAAGCGAGAGTGAACCAGCGCCAACGCGGTGTCCATGTCTTCGTCTTGGAGGTCAACAAAATACTGGCCGACTTGTTCCGGCATCAGCATGCCTTTGTAAATCGCGGTGCGCGAGGAAAGGGACGAGTTGTACCAGTAGCTATCGTCGCCTTGTTTCCGGATTTTGTAGTAGGCGCTTTTGCGTAAAATGAAGAGTCGGCGCTCGAAGTCGAGATCCGAAGTGCAATTTGCGGGACGTCCGATGAACACTTGGCGCATGAACGGCTCGGAGGCGAGCGCCGAAGCGCCGAGGGATGAGTTATCGGTAGGGACATCGCGCCAACCGAGGATGGTGAGACCTTCTTGGGCGGCGATTTTTTCAAAGAATGCTTCGGAGGATTTACGCGTGGAAGGATCTGGGGATGTGTAAACCATGCCCATGCCGTAGTGTCCAAGTTCTGGCAGTGTAAAGCCGAGAGAAGCGGTGGCTTTTTGTAGGAATTTGTGGGGCATTTGAATGAGAATGCCAGCTCCGTCGCCCGTGTTGGTTTCGCAACCACAAGCGCCACGGTGATCCATATTGACGAGGACGGTCAATGCATCAGCAATGATGTGGTGCGCTCGTTTCCCTTTCATGTGGCAAATGAAACCTACGCCACAAGCATCGTGCTCGTTGGCTGGATCGTAGAGGCCTTGTTTTTCAGGGAGTCCGTTAGTGTGCATGCTCGTGTTCAATGTGTTTTTGTTTTTTTGGGGGTGAGAATAAAGTGTTGAGGATGGGAAATTGCAAGTCTGAATCGTGAAATGACGGAGAAAAATCGAGTTAGGAGTTACGTTGTCGATGGTTTCGTCATGGCTGCGATTTTTTTATCGAGAAAGAAAGGGACGATCGGGATCAGTGAGGCGATGAAAATGATGACACACCATAGCAAATTCACGGAACCATCGATCAGGGTCTGAAGTAAAGCTGCGCAGAAAAGGACAAACAGCACGCCATGTGCCATTCCGATCACAGGGATGTAAGAAGGGTCGCCAAAATAATATTTCATCGGCATGGCAAACCCCATGAGAGCCAAGTAAGAAATGGCTTCGATGATGGCGATGCCCCGGAGTCTGCCGAGGGAGGTTATGAGAAAATGCATTTGTGGTATGTAAGAAATAAGTGTGCCAATTCCGCATGAAAAAAACGCCGCCTGCTCCGTAGTGGCGCGGCGGCGATGGTCGTTGATGTTACAGAGCTGTATCAGAACGTAAAAACCTCGCCGTCACGGAAGAAGCGTTTTATTTCTGCAGCGGCGGCTTCCGGTGAGTCCGATGCGTGACAAACGTTAATCATTTTGTCTTCGCCGAGGTCGCCACGAATGGTTCCAGCAGGAGCTGCTTGCGAATCGGTGGGGCCGAGTAGTTCGCGGACGCGGGCGATGACATTTTCGCCGCTGAGTGCGAGAGCGACAACGGGAGTTTTGCTCATGAACTCGACGATGGAAGGGAAGAAAGGTTTATCGGCGATGTGCGAATAGTGATCGGCGAGAATGGCGTGGTCGAGCTGCATCATTTTGAGGCCACGAACGATGAAGCCTTCTGCCTGAAAGCGAGCGAGAACGGATCCGACGAGATTTTTTTCGACTGCGTCGGGTTTGAAGAGAATGAGAGAGATTTCAGATGACATCGCGCGGATGGGTAAACTGACAATGCTAGATGCGCAAGTTTTTTTTGCTAGAGAGAAGGATTATTCAATGGGACGGGCATAGGTGTCGCAGCGATTGAGCCATCCGGGGAGCCATCGCGCTTCGCCACGGGCGGGTGGTGCATTGCTGATGCGGCGTTGCAAAGCGCGTTTCGCCGACTCAGAAAACTCTTTTGCCGCGGCTTGACCTGATGCGACATCCTTCATGCCGCCAAGGACTTGGAGAAGTCCCCAGCCTTTGCCGTTGTATCGTTCCGCTTGGTTGAGGCCATCGCCTTTGAAATTGACGTAGTCGATGAGCGCGTATTGCCCGTGAGGTGTGGATGCGACTTTGCTGTAGTTGGCGGAGATGCGCTGCCGGTCAGAGGCTGGGGCGCTGCTGAGGATCTTGGGGAGTGCGGCGCGTGATCGGGCGATGATGAAGTCCGTTTGCAGTGTAACATTGGCAGCGAGCCATTCGCGAAGTTGCGTCATCGAGGCTCCGCGGAATTCTTTTTTGAAGGCATCGGGCGAATTCCATGGGCAATGGCTAAGAAGTCCAACGGCTGGAGGCGTAATTTGCCGTTGCTTGCAGTAGGTCATGAATTGTGGCCATGACTCGGTAAATGGACCTTGGTGATGGGCGGTGTACCAGATGAAATGTCCGATGCCGAGGGAGGGGAATTCCTCGCCATGATTCCAAGTGGTGAGTCCATCGACCGAGCCCGCGCATTCGTTTTGCCAGATTTTTTTGCCAATGGCGCTTTTTTGGGCGGCGGTCAACGCAGGGGTATTTTGAGCTGCCTCAGCCGAGGAAGGCGAGGAAAATGGTGCGCAAGAAGCGAGTGCGAGGAATACGCTGTAGGTGAAATATTTCATGGAGAAGAAAGTGTTTCGGGTGTGGGTTCTGGTTCTGTGGCTGGCACGATGCTAGGAAGTCTAGGGTTTTTACGACGATAGGTTATCAGGCCGATAAGGATTCCGAACGCGGCGGAGGCAGCTATGATAAGCCATGGTCTCTTTTTTTCGATGATAATGGTAGGAGGGCTACCGATAAGAGAGGAGATGTTAAGAATCGAGATGTTATGAATGGGGTCGCTGGCGCGCCAGACGGCTTGATTCTGGTCTTGATGGAGGGTGAGGGACAGGTTTTTTTCGTTGTGAGCCACGTAGCCAATGGCCATCAAATAGGAACAAACGGCGAAGAATGTGCCGTAGATAAGTGCGAAAAATGTTGCTTTGATGGCGGTAAAGGTCATGGCGTGGGGCGTGGAGGAAGGGACATTTCAACGGCGACTTGTAACGCTCGAAGCATGGATGATGGGTTGGCGAGATTTTTTCCGGCAATCGAAAATGCGGTGCCGTGGTCCGGACTCACTCGGGGCTTTGGTAGGCCGAGGGTAATATTGACAGCGTTGTCGAAATCCAAGAGTTTTAGAGGTATCAGTCCTTGATCATGATACATGCAAACCACCGCATCGTAGTTGCCGATGTAGGCTTCACGGAACACTGCGTCGGGAACATGGGGGCCGCTAAATATTTCTGGGTGCTCGCTTTGTAACATCTCGACGGCTGGCGCGATGATGCGTTGTTCTTCGGTGCCAAAAGCCCCATTTTCGCCGGCGTGTGGATTGAGACCACAAATGGCGATGCGTGGCGCCAATATGCCTCGTCGTATCAGGAAATCATGAAGTAGGCGAGAAGTTCGAACAATCGTTTGCTTTGTTAGGAGGAGAGGAACTTTTCCTAATGGCTCGTGGATGGTGCAAAGCGCAACGGTAAGATGTTTGCCGCTGAGGCACATGGCTGTGTTTGGATTGCCTAGCCGACTGGTAAAAAATTCGGTTTGTCCTGGGAATGGGAAGCCGGCTTTTTGCAGTTGTTCCTTCGATACTGGCCCGGTAACAACGGCATCGGCGGTGCCATCGATGAGTCGAGCGGCCGCGATTTCTAGGGCATCCCAGGAGGCTTGTGCGGAACGCAAATCTGGCTGACCTGCTGTGATTCCCGAAGGGTGGGGGAGGACTTCGAAGGTCGCGTTCGAGGGGAGGTTGGGTGATACCAGAGCTTTCGCAATGACTTCAGGGCCGATACCCGCAGCGTCGCCGGGAGTGATGATGATGTGTGGCATGAAATATCTAAACAAACGTTTTATTGAGCCCAAGCAGATGATTGAATCATTTGTTTAACAGCGGTTCCAGCCCAGTCTCTGTTTGCTGCGGGAGATGCGGGAGATGGGTGAAGAATTTGCGATACGGCATGTCGCGATGGGCTATCAATCTTTTCCAATCGTTCCCGTGCATAGGCACCAACTCCGATGAGATGCTCAGGTTCAAGAATTTCGACAATACAGCGAAGGTGCTCCAAGCAAATGCGATCAACTGCATCGCGTTCGGCGACGGTGAGTTTATCGGGCGTGATATTCGCACCCGTCTGCGACATCCAAATCAGGGGGCAATAATTGGCAACAAAATGATCGCGGAAGAAGTCGATAGCATTCGGGAATCGACTGGAAAAAAGCCCCCACAATCTTCGACCACTGACCTCAGAGCGAGTGCATTCAAAGCCAGAGATCGGACGCTTCGGATGGGGTGAGTCTGGCTGTCCTACTTTGCCAGAGATCTTCATCCAATCGCGAACGGCTGGAATTTCGCCAAAAGGCACTCCAGTTTGCGCCATACCATAAGGGCCAGGATTCATGCCGAGGAAAAGAATGCGTTTTTTACCAGATCCGTAGCGTGTGAGGTATTCGACGTGGGGTTCCCATGCGTAATCAAGTGGTTGATAGACGTGAGTCACCGGAACAGAAAATGTCAATCCTTTCAATTCTTCGCGCATGCGTAGTGCGACATCGATAAGTGTAGGAGTGACGTTCATTTCCATCCTCCTAATCGCGCTTTTTTTGCATTCGCCTCAAGACGTAGTAGGTGCCTCTTGTGTTTTTCTGCGGAAGTTCCATCTGGCAATTCTGCTGGTTGGGTAACGATACGAGCCATGCCATTTTCTACGAGAATTTCATCCATCCAGCGTGGGCTTCCTTTCCAAGAAAGTCGCACGTGGCAAAAAAATCTGCCACTATCAAACACTTCATCGTAGCGAGTGTAAACATCAAAACGCTGTCCGCAGAGCAACTCGTGCATCAATTCTTTCGCTGCGAGACCCACGGCGATGCATTCCTCGATTTCGATGCCACCAAAGTACTGCGCTTGTTTCTCCAATCGCTCGCCGTTGGTGTCTCCATCGTGATAGCGCTTGAATTGACTCTCGGGTGTGTCCACAAAGTAGAGTCGAAATTCCTGCTCAGAATCTTCAGTAATCGCGACACGAAAGCTGTCGCCGTCGTTTTGATGATGAGGAGCCAATGAAACATTTTGATACAATGTCCAGTCATGAGATTCTCGGTTCATAGAGGGTAGGGATGGGTGAGGAGCATTCGTTTTTTCTTGAGTGGAGGGCATCATTTGCATTTTTTGTTTTCTTTCAAGTGAAAGCGCTCGATCAAGCTATTGGATAGAGGAACAACAGCAGCATCGTCCCTCAGCCAAATTGTTCTCCCAGATTTCGCCATGATGCGCACTAAAGACCGCGATGGCCGCGATATTCACTAAAAGTCCCAATCGGTGTCGCTTGCTTTCGCCACTCAGACTTCAAGTTGCGATACTTGTTGATGAAAGTGCGAGGATCTGCCCAGTGGTCCAGTGTTTTTGGCACGGAGTCACGGCCCATACCAATGGTCAAATTATGGCGGATTTCAAAATGTAAGTGGACTGCATACATTCCCTTATTGGAGCCCATGGTTCCGATTTGTTGGCCTTTTTTGACCATATCTCCTGTTTTTACATTGCGAACATGGAGGTGACCGTACAGTGAATCACAAAATTTCACCTGGCCTTTTTGCGGATCTCGATACGCGTGGCGAATGATCACCACATTGCCCCAGCCTGTAGCGACATCTGCGGAAAACATCACTACGCCACCGGCGCAGGAATAAATCGGATCGCCTAAGTCGGTATCACCACCACCGAGACCATTCCAATCTTCGCCGAAATGGACCGGAGATCGCAGTCGTAGTCCCCGCGCCACATAGTAGCCTTTGCCATCGGGTTTGCCTACAGGATAGTCAAATCCATCGGCCAACGACAAGGCAACGGTCTTTTGTTGCGCTTGTGCTATCCCGAATGCCACCAGAACGAGTGTGAGGTGTCGGGCAATGTTGCGAAGTGAAATCATGCGTGGGGCTTAGGCACTAAGACAGAAAAAGCATCATCTTCAAGGAAAAAAATGCACACGCATTATCGAATCCTACTTAGATCACATTTCGACAATCAGGAAAACATTCTCCCATGGTGAGAAAATATACACAAATCATTTCCGTGGTGTCTTTTACATGAATAGAATACCGTACACGCAGATTTGATGATAACCCCAAGAAAAATTACCTCCAGCATCGTCGGCATTTCCTTGTTGACGGCACTAGGATATTTTTTGGGCAGGACGAGCGATTCACTCACAAGCAAGCAGCCCTCTCAATCAGAGTCTGCGATCGAATCCCCGCCCTTCGAGCGCGAATGGGGCAAACGTGGATCTGGCCGACCATCCAGCCCATCAAAAGCAATCGACGATGATGCTAGCAAGAGCGGAGCCATTCCTTGGCAGCGCTCGCTCAAGTTCGCTTCCCGGGAAGCGATGAACGCATTCCTTTCCCGTGCTGGCGGGAACATTCGCCTGCTCGATCAAATCGACGCTCTTCATGCGATTCGGATCGGCTTTGATGACAATGACGCCCTCGCAGCTCTGCTCGACGGCTCAGAGCAAGTCGGCATGATCTTTCCTGCCTACACCCCGAATCCTACAGGCGGATCTGTGCAGGCAAATGCTGAACCTCTCGGACGAAATCTCCTCAAATGGCTCGGACTAGAGGAGTTTGATTTATCCCTCGGCAAAGGCGTGAAAATCGCCATCCTCGATACTGGCGTCGTTCCGCATCCCGCTTATGGAAAGGTGGAAAACATCATTCTTTCCCCCGCATCCCAAAACCCTGATGAGTGGAATGGCCATGGCACCGCTGCGGCCTCTCTGATCATTGGGAATACTCCCGCCGTGCCAGGCGCTGCTCCCGGAGCTGAACTCACAAGCTGGCGCATCGCCGATGACAATGGTCGCTCCGATAGCTGGCTCATCGCCCAAGCCATCATTCAAGCCGTCGATGCAGGAAATGAGGTCATTTCTCTATCCATGGGCACCTATGGTGACAGCAGTGCACTACATGATGCCGTCGTTTATGCCGCCAGCAAGGGCGTGATGATTGTCGCTTCGTCAGGAAACGATGGCGAAAAGCGTTCTGCCTACCCAGCTTCTTACGATGGTGTGGTTGCTGCTACTGCCGTCGATGCAAACAACGACCACCTGCTCTTTTCCAATCTTGCAGCAAACGAAAATGGCCTATCCGCCCCCGGATGGAAGGCCTCCAGCGCATGGCCTGGCGATCAAGTTGCCAGTTTTTCTGGAACATCGGCCTCAGCCCCAATCATTTCGGGGGAAATTGCCGCAGTGATGTCACATTACGATCTCAGTGCGGCACAGGCCTATAATGTTATGGTGCAATACGCCAATGAAACGGGTACCCTCGGCTACGATCCACAAACGGGTGCCGGCGCAGCAAATCTCGGACGCATTTTCCGCACCGATACCCCAAATGTCAGCGATGCCGCCGTCGCCTCGCAGGTGATCCAAGCTCCCACCGCTACTTCACCGGCAACGGCGCAAATCAACATACAAAACCAAGGAACTACCGACCTTCGCAACGTTCCCGTCCAGATTACCACGCCCGCTGGTACCTCTCAGGTCACCATTTCGCTGATCAAGCCCAACCAAGTTGCTTCCTACGACTTCGCTCTCGATTCTGCGCTTTTCGAAAACAAATCTCCTGTCAGTGTCAGCGCGACCATCCCTTTACAGGACAACCAATCTGCCAATAACCAGCGCACCACCACATGGCTCCCTAGCAATGAACAGCCATAATCCTGCGATCGCATCTGCGAAAAAAATGGAAAAATCTTCCTTTTTTCGCGACTCTGCTTGACCGAAGCCATATCGCTCCCTAGCTTGCGCGCGGAAAAATTTTCTTCCATCGCACACTATGAACATTCACGAGTATCAAGCTAAAGAACTTTTCGATCGTTTTCAAGTTCCCAGTCCTAAAGGAAAAGTCGCATCCACTCCGCAAGAAGCTGCTGCCGCCGCTGCGGAATTCTCAGGCTCCAAGCTCGTCATCAAAGCCCAAGTCCACGCCGGTGGTCGTGGTAAAGGCCATTTCAAAAATGGCTTCAAAGGTGGTGTCCATCTCATCGAGTCGCCCGAGCAAGCTGCTGAATACGCAGAAAAAATGCTCAACGAGACCCTCGTCACCCTGCAAACCGGCGAAGAAGGCAAAGTCGTCCGCAAGGTCATGATCGCCGAGGCGGTGGACATCACTCACGAATACTACCTCGCCATTCTCATGGATCGCGCCACCTCGCGCCCGGTCATCGTCGCCTCCACCGAGGGCGGCATGAACATCGAGGAAGTCGCTCACAACACCCCCGAAAAAATCATCCGCCAATTCATTCACCCTCTCGCTGGCCTGCAAGCCTACGAAGTGCGAAAAATCACCGCCGCCCTTGGACTGACAGGCGATTTCGCCAAACAATTCGCCAAACTCCTCGGCAATCTCTACAAGCTCTTCCTTTCCTGCGATTGCTCCATGCTGGAAATCAACCCACTCGTCACCACCCCAGATGGCCGCGTGCTGGCTCTCGACGCCAAGTTCGGCTTCGACGACAATGCGCTCTATCGCCATCCCGACATCGTCGCCATGCGCGATAAAGAAGAAGAAGACCCACGCGAAGTTGCCGCCTCCGAATACGAACTCAACTACATCGGCCTCGATGGCAACATCGCCTGCCTCGTTAACGGCGCCGGCCTTGCGATGGCCACCATGGACATCATCAAGCACTACGGTGGCGATCCCGCCAACTTCCTCGACGTCGGCGGCGGCGCCTCCAAAGAGCAAGTCTCCGCAGCCTTCAAAATCATCCTCGGCGATCCGAACGTCAAAGGCATTATGATCAACATCTTCGGGGGAATCATGGACTGCAACGTCATCGCCGAAGGCGTCATCGCCGCCGCTAAAGAAACCGGCTTGCCCATCCCGCTCGTCGTTCGCCTTGAAGGCAACAACGTCGATGCCGGAAAAGCCACCCTCGCCGCCAGCGGACTCAACATCACCGCCGCCAGCACCATGGCCGATGCCGCCCAAAAAATCGTCGCCTTGGTTTAATTCCACATCCTAACGACTGAACTTCATCACTCCTATACCATGTCCATTCTCATCAACGAAAACACCAAAGTCCTCGTGCAGGGCATTACCGGCAGCTTCGGCGCTCGCCATGCTTCACTTTCTCTCGCCTACGGCACCAAAGTCGTCGCAGGTGTCACCCCAGGAAAAGGCGGACAATTTTTTGAAAACACCGTGCCCATTTTCAATAGCGTGGCCGATGCCGTGCGCGAAACCGGCGCCACTGCGACTGCGATTTTCGTGCCGCCTCCGTTTGCTGCCGATGCCATTCTCGAAGCTGCCGATGCAGGTTGCGAACTGATCGTCGCCATCACCGAAGGCATTCCCGTCATGGACATGATGCGCGTCAAAGAAGCGCTGAAGAGCTTCCCGAACTCCCGCCTCGTCGGCCCAAACTGCCCCGGCCTTTTCACTCCTAGTTACGGCGAAAAATCCCACGGCGGCTGCCGCATCGGCATCGCTCCCGGCTACATCCACAAGCGTGGCAACGTCGGTGTCGTTTCCCGCTCCGGCACCCTCACTTACGAAGCCGTTTTCCAGCTCACCCAACTCGGCTATGGCCAAAGCACCTGCGTCGGCATCGGCGGCGATCCCATCAACGGCACCTCCCACCTCGATGTGCTAAAAATGTTCAACGAAGACCCTGAAACCGAAGCCATCATCATGATTGGTGAAATCGGCGGTACTGCCGAAGTGGATGCCGCACGCTGGGCCAAGGAGCATTGCACCAAGCCGATTGCTGGATTCATCGCCGGAGCCACCGCGCCTCCAGGACGCCGCATGGGCCACGCTGGCGCCATCGTCGGTGGCGAAGAAGACACTGCGGAAGCCAAAAAACGCATCCTCGCCGAGTGCGGCATCGCCGTTTCCCAAACTCCTAGCGAAATGGCAACCACGCTACTCGCTCGCTGGGGCAAATAATCGCAAACTGGCATGATTGCCTTCAAAGAATGGAAATGCGTCTGTGATGCCCTCGTCGATGGCACGCAGACCGTGATCCTCCGCAAAGGCGGAATCCACGAAGGGCGCGAAGGATTTTCCTTTGCCCACCAAGCCTTTCATTTATTTCCCACCCGATTCCACGCCACGCCGGAGCAACTCAAGCCCGGCATCGTTTCCGCGCCGCAGCCCGAATGGAACTACGGCGATCTCATCACCATCACCCATTGGTGTGAAGCAGAATGGGCGCGCACCTTGATCGATTGGCAAGAAGTCATGGCCTACCACGCCGATCACATCTACAGTGAAAGCACCGTGCGCGATCGTTTTAACTGGGAAGGGAAGGGGATGAGTCGTGGCAGCATCCACATCGCCAAAGTCCGCGTCCACGCCCATCCACAGCCGCTGATTTTCCCCTACGCCCCCCGCCACGCCGGTTGCCGCAGTTGGGTGGAAGTGGAAACAATCTAGAATCCGCTGCCACCCACCCATCTCTATCCGCTGCCCCTGCTCAAAATCTTGGAAGTCGTTGTTTCGCTTGCCTCTCGTGGAAGTGTGTTCTATCAGATCGCTGTGGGCCGGCTACTTCCATCATCGCTTCTCGGAGCAACGAAGCTTCAGCCCATCATACGCACCTGCCGAAAAGCAGAGCTTAGAGTTCTAGCAAACCAACGGGATCGCTTAATCCGCTCGAAACATAAGCAGGCGAAGTCTGTGATGCAGGTTGGCGTGGTGATCTTTGGAATACTTGCCGTGTTAACGATTTTGACTTCAGACGCGCCCCCCATTGTTATCGTAACATTCTGGTGCATCGTTGGTTTTTTGATGTCGCTTTATGTCTCTACCTCAGAACGCCGCGAAATATCCCAAAAGATTCGCGAATTTGATCACGCAATCGAGTTGGGGCAAGCGGAAGAATACAAAATCGTTTCCTGCCGATTTTGGGAACTAGAAGAGATGCAAGGTGAAGTTCCGTCCTATGCCTTTGAGTTGCCCTCTTGCCAAGTAGTATTCTTCACTGGCCAGGCTTTTTATCCCGCTGCGAATTTCCCCTCTCTCGATTTCTCATTTATCATCGTTCGAGATAGCAAAGGTGAGACGCTAGAGATGTTTTTGGACAAGCGCGGGCCGAAGAGTTTCCCGGATCGTTGCCTCACAGGACAAGAACATGGGGATCTACTGATACCTGAAGAGTTGAGTGTGATGGAGGGACGTTTGGAGGAAGTTTTCGAGAAGATCAAGGTGGAAACAGCCCACCTCATGAAAAGCAGATATGGGAAATGAGCCTAAAAGAACGAAACCACACAAACAGCTAACTGTCCCGCATCAAAACGCATTCACACCATGTTGCAAAAAATCCAGCGTCCATTGAATGAAAACGAGCGCGGTAGCCTTACCCGCTTGCTCGATAAAGAACCGATTGTCTCGCTCTCTGACACGCTGCGTTGGGTTACCCTTTGGTTTGGGGTTTTGGCCATCTGCCTCTTTCTATTCGCAAAAGGTCTCTTTCGTCCGGACGGCCCTTCGGGAGTTTGGATGGGCATCATTCCTATCGTCGTGATTACCGGAATCCTTTCGTTTTACGCGGCTTACATGGTGATTCGTAGCTATTTCCACTGGTCTCGGCACGAACGGAGATTCACCCGCGACACCGTGCCGAAGCTGCGAGCGGCATTAGCCGATGGGCAGGCCGATGTTAGCCTCGTCACGTCTGACCGCGTCATTGTGATCGAGGATGATGAAGGATTCGCCACCTATCTTTTCGACCTTGGAGATGGAACAACTTTGCAATTGCGAGGACAGGACATTTACCCAGCTAACGAAGATGCGGCATGGCCTGCGCGTCAATTCGAGATAGTTCGCACTCGACTGGACGGGCTAGAGCTAGGTATTTTCGCGGGTAAAGAACCAGTGCCGCAGGTTCGCACTGTTCCGGTAGAAGAAATGCCCTATAGCTTCATGATTTATGAGGTGCCGGATACAGAAACGATACTCATGGGTCAGCCAGAAGACATTCTCAAACGTTTTTGACACACTATCGCGAATCAAAGATGCGAGTAGGGAATGCACAAAAATTCCCGCCCAATCCTCCATCATTCGCATAAAAAAACCTATCGCCTTGCTTTAGACTGCGATCACTTTTTCCCCGAATTCCTTGAGAAAAAATTCACAAATTCGTAGAAACAACATGATCCATCCGAAGCAATCTTGATCTTCACGCGCACATCATGATATGTGATTTGGCATCGCCTAGGCACCGCGATAAATCAGGAAAAGATTGCATTTTTTGTGGATGCTGCAGCCTCATTGTGCTGGCAGATTTCATCCGCCATGCCAACCATCCCACAAGAAAACACTGATCGATACAGCATTTTTTTACCTCCGAGTTCTGGCAATGAGTGTTCGAAACTGCCGCCATGATAGAGAATGCAAGCGGAATCCCCCTAAATCCTTATACTTTTCCTTATAGAATCAAGATAAAATGGGATAGTAAACAACCACCCAAAGATGATTTATGATATTTCATTAACTCTTCTTAAATAAACATCCCTCTTCTTAAATCCTTATTATATCAACGAATATTCATTTTATTCAAAAACATCTTGATCAAAAAAACGAGAAAGTCAGAGTTGGAAGTAAGAAAAGTTGCACATGAAATTACTGATTCATCAACCTTCGCGATCTTACAATCTTCTCGCCACGAGAAGTTATAGCAAGTTGAACAGTTTTCCTACATGTGCAGCAAGCAACACCCTAGCAGTTTCATCTAGGCTCGAGAGTCTCCCACGGGTGTCCGTGAGTCTCCCACGGGAGCCCGTGAGTCTCCCACGGGAGCCCATGAGTCTCCCACGGGAGCCCATGAGTCTCCCACGGGAGCCCATGAGTCTCCCACGGGAGCCCATGAGTCTC
>JAIYDP010000058.1 GCA_027487435.1 Verrucomicrobiaceae bacterium
GCAGAGGGCACGGGTGACTCACCCAAACCGTCGACCGCCGGCTCGGCGTGATGGCGCTGGCACTTTCAATAAATGTCCGCGATAGACCTCGGAAGACTCGGGAGTGACATTTTACGCTGAGGTGCCATCAAACGATTCATTTCGCGGGGACTCGTCAGCGCAGGGGCGCCGAGGTTGCCCAACCGCACGTCGGAGCGGCGCATTTGCAAGCGGGGGAGATGCGCGCGCTTACGGCGTTTAGAAGGGAGGGGTTTTAAGAGTTAAAGTCAAAAGGAAAACAGTGGGTTTGCTTTAGGTACAAGCGCTTGGACAGTGTGTCAAGTGTCAACGCGTCAAAGAGACATCATAGGGATGATGGGCTGGGCTACAATGCGGGGCAGCGAGCGGGGAGACAAGCCGGGGGGGGCGCAGTTAGTCGGAATCTGCGCGTGCAGCGTCCTCAACAACGCCGCCCCTCGAACGCCCACCGCGACCCGCCGTCCCCGCCGCCAATGCGCCCTCCCGCGGCGTGAAACGTCGCGTAGCAGTCCTGCGCCCAATGGCCGCTGCGCCCGCAGCGAAAGCACGGCGCCTCATCCGCTGCGGCCCTCTCCGCCATTCGGGGGTACCCCACCCTTTTCGTCGACGCGTAGCAGTCCTGCGCCCAATGGCCATTGCGGCCGCAGCGGAAGCACGGCGCCTCTTCCCCCTCCCCCTCCGACGACTCCACGAGGGGGCGCCCCGCCCTGTCGGTCGTTGCGTAGCATGTCTGGACGTTGTGGCCATCTCGCCCGCATCGCTCGCACGTCTTCACGTCGGGTAATTGAAACTTGATGGGACACTCGCGCGCCCAGTGGCCTCTTCGGCCGCATACAACGCAGTTTCCGGCGGCGTGTGCGAGCTGCCGCTGGAGGACTTCTCTCTGCGAATCCGTGAGGCTTGGGTTGCTGTACGACCCGCCTCTGACGTTTTCAATGCCATGCGCCCTCATCATCTTGACGACTTCATTGTCTTCATCCAGCGGGTCCTGGAACGGCTTTGAGGACAGCACAGCCACGGGTGCAAAAATGGACGTCCAGGAGGAGCCATGCCCTTGCAAATGCTCTTGAAAGCGATCGTGTAGCCGAAACTTGGCGCACCGTCCAACGTAGAACTTCCCCTCCTCCAGCTGCAGCACGTACACGACCAGTTCCATATCTCAGAGAGTTAACTTAACAGATTGTTAAGCGACCTGCTCGTGAATTCACAACGCGTCAGAGGGCAGTGGGGGTTGTATTGCGAATAAAAAACACAATTGCAAGGGATCAAAGCAGGCTTATTTCTTCATCGCCTGCGGTCGCCGGCGCAGGTCCAAGTAGCTGTCGTCGGGTGATCCGACGAGAGGCGGCCAACTCGACGCGTACACCGCGGGGCAGTCCATCATCACAACCGCAGGCGCAGGCATGTCAATCGGCAGCGTTGCACCGTCCTCCGCGTGGTCGCGATGGCCATCGCCGACGCCATCGCCGTGCGCATCCGCGTCAGCGGCGATGAGGGACTCGCTCTCGTCGACGGTTGGGAGGAGGGAGTAGAGGTGGTCCGGGTGGGGAACGAGGCGCTTCCAAACGACGGCGATGAAGACGAGGGAGATGACGATGAGGCCGCTGCGCAGGTGAGGACCATTTCAAAGGCAAGTTAGAGAGGGGGTGCTACGCTTGGCTGAAAAAGACAATGTAGGTGCGCTTGTCAAAGGCCGTGTAGCTCCACGTCGCCCAGGGAGGCCCCAACATACGCGCAATGGCGCCCCCAGCTGTAAGCCAACCCATGAGGGTCCCCTTCACACGTTTAGGACAATGGGGTGAGTGCGGGCGGATCACCTGCCGGTCGTTGGGGATGACCTTTGAGAAGATGACGTACGTCATGGCCTGCGACACGGGGTAGCTCAGCGCCATGACGAAGGACCCCACGAGCCACTGCACGAGCGTGTAGTGCACGGCGCCGTTCCAGTTCCAGTCCTGCCGCATCAGCGCACGCTGCGCACGCTGCGCACGGCGAGAACCAACAAGCTGCCGAGCATGATGACGGAGGAGAGCATCATCAGCCAGCGGTCGCCGAGGCGCTTTGAAAACGGCTTCATGCCGATGAATGCGATGATGCTGAGCACCCCTGCGCGCGTCAGCTCCTGCTGATGGGCGCAAGCAGGGGGGGGCTGGCTCGCACCGAGGCCGACGAGGAAGATGCCGTTCTCTTTGACCTTCCAGTCGAAGAAGTTTTCGGTGATTTGCGTGCCGACGCCCTCGTAGACGGAGAAGACCATGATGACGGCGTTGAAGAAGAAAATGAGGATGAAGACGGCGGCGTAGTCGACTTTAGACTTGGACCCGTCAGCTGCGGCATTGGTGCGGAAGGAAGAGAGTGAGGGGGGGTACTTCTTGGCTGGTGGTGCGGGAGGTGGAGGTCTTTGATTTCGGTCAGGCCCCACGCGACGATGACGAGGTTGACCAACGTCACGAGCGCCGCGCCGTAGCCGGCGGTTGTGAACTCGTTGAGGAGCAGCGAGCCGACGTAGACGTTGCCGCGCCAAAGGCCAAACAAATAGCCGAGGCCTGGGGTCGCATAAGTGGGGAGGGGGGATGACAGGCGCACCAGGGCCGAGGACAAACCCCAGGGACTGTGCGGCGCTCATTTTCGTCATGACTTCCGTGCGGTCTTGAAGAGAAGTAGCGGATGAGGAGTAGGCGCGGAGGACGGCGATGTTACCTTGAGGGGGGGGGTCAGAAGTACTTGCGACAGTTCCAACCGCTGCCGAACCCGACGATGAGGCGCGAAGCAAGAAGGAGCCAGCCTGTGTGGCAGGCGGAGAACATAGCGTAGCCGCCGGAGGTGATGATGAGGGAGACGATAAGAACCTGAGGGGTGAGGGAGGGAGGGGGACGGCGCACTTCTTTGGCTGGCCGCTTGCTGCTCCACCATCCGAAGATAGGGGAGGAAATGAATTGGCCCAGGGGAAAGGCAGCGACGATAAAGCCTTGGAAGTAATTGCACGAGTCTCTCTTTGGACACGTGTCTGCGTCGCCTGGGCAAGCACACTCGTCGTACTGGGCAATTAGAAAAGAGACGAAAAACAGAGCATTCATAAGACAGGAAAACGTAACATTTACCGTGCAGTAGTAAAACCAAAGGAGAGGGATGAAGACGGTGAACCCTAAGGATGACGCAAACATCGTGCCAAGAACGACGTTCAAAGAGCGTTTCCGTTTCTTCTCCATCAATGCAAGATCAATAGGCTCTCCAAGCTTTGCTGGAGTGCCGTTTCTGCCCTGTCAATTTTACGAATGCACTGTGTCCCACATTGACATTGCACAGACGCAACTTGGGCAGGCCCAAAAAATGAGGTATTTATTCGTTTGTTAAATCTTGTGCCCATGTACAATGGCATTGGATTGACGACGCCAAGAGGCTCTGGCACCAACGGGTTACTAGTTCTAACTTCCGCTGACTGAATAGCTACGTCCAGAAAAATCTTGCTTTTGTTAAGCCAAAGCCCAAGCTGGAGTACAAACCCCTTGAAGCTGCGGCACCGAAGGTGAAGAAGCCAAACAACGAGATCATTGAGCATGAGCGAAAGCGCAGGACTGAGCTGAAGATCATGGAGCTCCGCGCAACGATGGAGAATCACGGGTCAGGACAGCGCTCCCAGCGTTGACTCGACAGGTTTTCGGAGCAAGAGATCGAAGAAAAAATATTGGAAGTGCGGTCGAAAATCCAGCACGACGAGCTGGAGACGAGAGAGGCGGAAGAGGAGAAGAAGTCCGCGACCACCGTCCGTTGCTGAATCTGCAGGCTTAAAGAGACACATCAAATCGCGCTTGCGAAAGAAAAAGAGACGTCGCGCTTCCGCAACGCGTTTGGAATCGTCCGCGACCACGTCGAAGGTTGAGCCTCTTGCCAGTTTTGTTAAGTCCGGCTAGGCCAGGCGTTTGATCGCGAGCTGCAGGCCCAAAAGCGCGCGGAGGCGATGGCGGAGCGCGACAAGGAGCGCGAGCGGCGGGAGAAGGAGGTGCGGCGGCGGGAGAGGGAGGCGCGCAGGGAGGAGCGGCGCCGCAAGAAAGAGGCGAAGAGGAGCAAGGACGGCCATGTACTTTTGACTTCTTGTCTTTGACCCCTCCTCACCCCCCCCTCAGAAAAAGCGGCGGCACAGCTCCGACGGCAGCAGCGGCAGCGACGACGACGCCCGCAGGTCGTCGCGCCGGCAGCGCCGCAGCGCATCCCCACCCCGCGGGCTATCGCCAACGGGGGAGGGTTGGCACGGCAAGGCCGCCGCGCCTCCCCCCCCCCCCCCGTTGTCGAAATCAAGAAAGAGCCGCTGTCTCCTCAGAGGCCACCCCCCCCCCCTTCTCCTCCCCGTCGCCAGCACGTGTCTCCCCCTCCGCGCAAGGATGTGCCGTCACCCCCCCGTCGTCGTGACGCGTCA
>JAIYDP010000498.1 GCA_027487435.1 Verrucomicrobiaceae bacterium
CCCTCTCGCCACCCTCAAGTCATCCGCCGCCGACGCGGCCCTCCTCCTCAAGCACAACGCGTTCCCAAACAAATCCAACATGTCCACCCGCTTCCCCAACTGGCTCTGTCCCCTCTGTCCCGACCCAAACGACGACCTCCACCACGCCCTCAACACGTGTGTCCACCGCCCCAACATCGCCCGAAACGAAGTCTTCGACCCCCCCAGGATATCCCGAATGTTAAAAACCCCGCGGCACACCAAATCCAGTGGAACGTCATAGGCGAAATGTACAAACAGCGACGGCTCCAACAGCACAACGCCCACGACGACGATGACGCGACTCCGCATGAAGCGCCCCCCGACCCGCCTCCACCCGTCCCGCCTGACCCGCATTGAGTCCCTTGAGCGAATTGACACGTGAAAATATTTTTAGGGTTTAGGGTTTAGAAAAATTTGTAACGTGAGCGCCGTGTAGACAATGGCATGTGAGTAAACATCCCTCTCACCTAGGAAGATGGAAATCTTTTAGACAAAATCGTAGTGTCAGCGCCATGTAAGCATTGGTATGTGAATAAGCATTCTCCTCATTTTTACTCTCAACCCTAAATCTGTAACGTGAGCCCTGTTTAGACATTGGCATATGAGAAAACCAATTCCCTCATCAAAATCCTAACCTTAAACTCACCTTAGATTCGTTGATCTTTGCAGTCAGCTCTGCAAATATTGACTTTGCCACATCCGACGCTGTTTAAATCGCTTTTGAGCTGGACCAGTCGGGCAAAGTGACAAGGGCACGTCAGCGATTGAGTGATGTTTTGTTTAGAAGAAATAACAGAAATTACAAGCAGCAGCCGAGAATTCAACACAAAATTAATGTATCTGCGTAGCGAAAAAAGGCATGATCATGGCAAAAACTTTCTCGCTGGCATGAAATCAATTTGATTTTGAAGAATCTGCAAAATAAATTGTGAAAGGGAAGAGAACTTGTTTGAAAACATGCGATTCGAGTCCTGAAAGATCTTCTTTTTTCTTGCATTGCAAGTGAACAATGAAATGAAGATAATCCCAAATGTTGTGGCCACGCGAAACGTGAACAAGAAAACCTACAGAGTGAGAGGGCTGTGCTTGAGACAAACCTTCGGAAAATCGCAAGTCGACTTCTTCTCTGGTAAGACCACAAATGAAGCATTTTGATTCGATGTCACGCTGCAGCTTCTCCCGTAGTTCTCTCAATGCTTGAAAATGAGTTCAAATCATAAACTCGCAGATACTTTTAAAGGCGTCGACAATGATCCCAAAAATGATCTTCATGATAACGGTTGTGAAGACCACGAAAAAGAGGAAAGTAAACAAAATTCTAGGAAGAATGCGGACATTAGGCCATGCCAACAGGTCACTGTCTATCCAAGGCAGACGATCCATTGCATTTCCAACATCTCTGGTACGGACCCTTCATTGTAAGAGCAGATACAGAGACATCAAGTGCCCGATGTCAAACACGAGCAAGACACACGTCCAGACGTTCTTGCATGGAACTGCAAACTCACTGACATCTTGTGCAATTGTATTCCCATGACGGATCGATGATCGGCGAACCTTACCGTTGAGAACAACAGGGTGCACAAACTTGAAAAATGTCAGCAAATAGAAGAAATCCAACGACTCCGAACCAATACAATATCACCACTCCAAGTGCCAACTGCTCTGTCAGAACAAGGCAATTATCAAGAAAAGAACAGTCTGCATTAGAGAACTTCCTTCCTGTAGGATAGCTTTCAAAACGTACAACGCGCTTTCATATCTGTTGAAAATTTCAAGCAATTGGACGCCAAACAACAAATAGATCCTAACGAAATTTAGAAAAACTCCGCGCAAGTACCATGAATATTGCGTCTGACGAAAATAGAGGCAGACAGAGCTGATGACAAGAGTGCTGGACCTCCACAAAAGCTTCTTGTCCCTCAGTAAAGCGCGTCCTATCAGAGCCAAAGACTTCTTGCCCATTGCCCGCCCATATCGCTAACTCATGAATACAAGAAAACAGGTATAGAGGACCTTTCCTGTGATGGCAATAGATACTGAAGCAGACGTCTGTGGAAGGGTCTCAACCAAATGCAACAACCAAACGCAAAGCTCTAAAAGAAAGCACAAAGGTGACAATAAAAAGCGGAATGAGTCATGCCATGATTGAGAGGCAAAGTGAACGGTCTGAAAAGGCCCCAGCGGGTTTCTGTTTTGTGAGTTAACGACATCTTCCAACACACTTTTCAGTATCGTCAATGTAGACAAGGCAAGAGCTGAGTAGAATGTTGATGAGGACGAACCACGTCAAGTAAATACGGTCAAGGAAAGACGCAATTCGAAGAAATCGCCCGAGTAATGGTGCTTTGTAGATGCTAAGTCTCCATTCCAATTGGCTATGGAGCTCAACAACTTTATGGCAAAAGTCGGTCAACCGAGACGCATCGTTAGATCTGTAAATGTCAAAAGCGACCGCGAATATGAACCTATCCACCGTGGACAATATCTCCTTCTTTTGTAAAGTTGTAAGCCCAATGCTAAGAGGTGGCTTAACAAAAAAGCACTGCGCTATAATCAATCCAATCGAAAAATGAAAAATACCCGCTCGAGCTCTCCATTAGAATTACTTATCTCAACAACACCAATGCGCTTACAGAGCCTGTCAAAAAATTTTGGATCACACGACTGCTTAAAACTATTCAAAATCTAAGAAAGTAAGGTCGACCTTAGACGCTCTTACATTGGAAGGGCTCTCGACGCGGTCTTCCTGACATTCATTTGACTTCAGAACGAGAGCCAGAAAGTTGGAAGCCATTCTAGTGCATTCGTCAGTGAATGAGACCTCATTCATATGATTCATAGAAACGAGATTCGCAACGGAAGAAACCTCAGCAAGTTAGCACAGAATGTTGTTGAACATACAATGACGCTAACATCAAAGTAGGGACAAAACATCCGTTTTCGCAACAGTCGCAAGTTTGACGATGCTCCTTCAAGCAGACTGCTTAAAAATACTGAAACAGATTCCTGCCGATTCATGAAGAATCTACAGCGGCCTTGGCCAAAAGGGCCTTGCAGACAAGCGAACATATACAATCATTGTGTGCTTACGTGTGTCTTGAGAAGAGAGTTACGAAGAGAGATTGCATGAATCCGATCAGCGTCAAGAGCTCCACTCTTCACCAATGTTTGCTGAAACATGTTTGTCATTTTCAGGTGGCGGCAAGTCGCCTCGACGACCTTTGCTCCAAGGAGAACAGTCTACGACATAAGGAGGAGAAAGTATAGACAAAGACCTGTATCTCCTCGCAAGGCCCTTGACACAATTCTGAAAACGTAGACAGGAGCTACATACGTTACACTGAGCTGACAGCTCTGAGACCTGCTGTAGAAACCGTTGTGACAATCTCACAACGTGTGCTTCAATGAGAGAGAAATCAGCTTCAGAGCTAACTACATAACTCATTCGACTGTATGTCTCCATGAGCTCCGACAGAGTATTGGATGACCCGCCACTCCTTGTCCGAAAAAAATCCTGTCAAGTGACACAAGTTATTCAAATGGATGTGTGAATATCGTACCTGCATGGGTCGGAAATGACCTTCACAACAAAGTTGTATCAGTCGCATCGCCTTAAGAGCGCCGTCCGTTTCCAAAAGTGATCTCTCTTCACCCGGAGCAGTCACATCCCAGACTGGCACTGCTTTCCCTTGCAATAGCGAACATCCGTCGCCCTTGCTTCCACTCGCTTTCATAGCTTCAAGTAATTCTTGACTTCCGCCATTCACTAGTCTCAACAAATATCCCAAAAAGTAAGTGCAGCGAGTGTCGTCCTTGAGTAATTGATGAAAAAGAAGAGACTGCTTCGTTAACAGAAAACCATCTTGAGCTTCCACCTGAATATTATCGGAATCATGCGCACGAAGCTCGCGAAATGTACAGAATTTTTCGAGCGCTGTGACGAAAATATTCAAACAATGGGGTTGAATATTAAGAGAGAAATGGTCAACGTTCGTTTCGCATGCCATCAGCAAATCGAGAACCTATATTGATGAAAAAAGTCATTCAAAGCATTCTACTGAATCGAAGAGTTTGCTAAAATCAACTAAGGAACGCAAGGAGGGCGGATCTTTCCACGATTCGAACGCAAACGAGAGACAACGCAAAAGATTCAACAAATGGGACAGATTCTGAGGAGAGCCAAGCTGTGGCCTGTTACAGTATTAGTCAGCCCCACTCACTTCGACAAAGTGCTGCACAACCATACCTTGTCATTGACTCTACGATAGGTTTCATAATCGGTAAATGCAACCTCAAAACGTTTGAAAGCAGCTTATCTTCTTCGGCGACACTGAGTCTGTTTGCCCTGCCTATGTGAGAAACTGCTGCACGAATAGACAACAATTGGCGGCAAAAATCTTCATATGCGCGCAGAACAAAATCACTCTCTCCCGTTCGTGAATTTGCTGGTCTGTCATCGACATACTTCTCTTGAGGCTCTGAAAAAATGCGTGCTCGGTTGGAAAATAGTCCAGAAAGCTCGGTGAGAATCATCAGATGGCCCTTTCTCTCATCTCCACAACTGGAAAAAACATGAGAACTTGCTGTAGACATGCTCTTGACGCATTTTTCTGCCATTGCCCAATGCTCAGAAAAATCTTCTAAAAAATTTGCAACTTCAATGGCCGACGCCAAGCAATCCACAACATCATGCAGATAGTATGAAGCCCTTGCGAGAAGTCTTGGATTCAATCGTCTACTACGGTCAAAATATGGCGGTGTTGCAGCTGCACTCCTCATCTATTCGCAACAATGCATCAAAAAATTTAGAGAAGAAGGAGAGCAAAAGCACATAAAACTCCTGCCGTTCAAAGGCTGTCTCACAGGGACTACAGAGTCAGATTCGCACCGGCGACAAACTCTGAAAACCCCGAGTCTCCATCACTCTCGATAACATGGATACGCGTTTGGAAATACTTCGACACTACAACAACAATTCTTGAAAGATCAAGCACGCGAGCCGGCTCTAGTTTGCTGCTTCCCGTATTGAACAAACACTAGACTCGTGAAAAAAATTCACCACAATACCAAACCCTGAGAACGTATTTCAATACTTCAGCTCGAAGTGGAACGGGATAAGATGTTTCAACAACCATTGATAACATCTCAAGAGGGTCCAAAACTTTGAAACATCGTCCCAAGAACGACTTCAGAATCAATGTTGGCATCGCAACAAGACCTTATCGCCCCCAACACAAATCTCGGCCATCAGTCGAAGGAAGGCTTGGGCAAACATGAAATTATCGGACGATAACAGAGTTGCTGAGATTCTGGAAGATTAAAAACAATAAAAATACATCAAATCGACTTGAGACTTCCACAGATTTCGAGGTTTTGCTCAATAAGTTGCAAGCAATAGGCTTGCAAATTTTTTAAAGGGGCGCCATCACAAACGAGGACGTTCTGGGGGATTCAGGAAAAGCAAACGAATGGACGCACGGATAAAGAATTCAGAAGCTCAACGCTGTCAGAAGGACTCGCATGCCTCAAGAGCATGTCAAACAAGAGGCCGGCATACTGAGCTCCACGTTGACTGGACAAAATTCGATTTCTCTTAACGTTCAATCAAAGGCAGAACAACAGGAACATGAAACACTGACTCCATCAAATATCGAACTTTTCGACACAATATTCGGTTGTTCGGATCTCCTTTGGCAAATTTGAGAAATGTCGAAAATTCCACGGCAACACATGACTGAACTTGGGGACTTGTGATGCACATCTGTTCACGTCATTCACAGAAGGTGAAATAGTTCACAATAGACAACAACGAGAGAGAAGACATGACAACATTCAGAAAATTTCCTGAAGTTATCGTCTCCATAGATTCAGATTGCAGCAACAGCCTACAACGAGCCTGGGACCTACTCAATCAGTAGATTGCCTTGACTCTAGCGAACAAGAACAAAGAGACGACTTCCATGAGATGCCTGTGAACTCCGTGAGCAACCAGGATGCTGAATCTTGAAGATGCATCACGCCAAGACATGAAATCGAAATCTTTCTCTGTGAGGTCAATTCGAAAGCAATTAAAGAAAGAGTAGACGCGGAGAGGTATCATTAGAAGGAAGAATCGCTGCCAGTAACTGGGAGAACCGGTGGTAAAGCAGAGATTCCTCAGAAGACATTTCAGCATTTTCTGGTTGGGACGCAAGTAAACCACGCAAGTCTTGAAGCGTAAATAACATCTCTGATACGAGATGGCGGTGAATGTGAACTTGAGTAGAATCCACGAGAAGCTGCACACGCTGTAGTGTTTGGCATAACGAGAAACGCTCTCTGTAAATATTAGAGTTGCGACCGATTGCGGACGTCAGCAACTCGAGTAGAAGACCTAAGCTGGGCTTACACAGCTGATTCACAGATGATTCCAGTAAACTATCAATCAATTCCAAATCATCCAACGAGCCTAATTGTAGAATATATTCCATCATTGGATCTCGCAGGCCTTTGTACATCTTTGGAGAGTTTTCCAACTTCCCTTGCGAGTTGCTACGAGAATATCGAGACGATTCTACCTTTTCAGAGAACATCACATCACTCAGCATCGAACCAAACTCGAACATGAATGATCTAAGAATCATACGAACGCGATCATTTTTGCGGATGCTTCTCATCATCGAAAATATTTCGCACACAGACTTGCGAGCGACCTCCTAAATGAGAACTAGAAAGAAAGATTATCACTTCCAAGAGATTCGGAAATCTAGAATTTGAGCATTTAGCCAACAGGATGCGAAGAGGCTGAACCAAAACATGAGATTCCTTAGTAACAGCAAGCTTTCGAAAGAGAATCTGAATACCATCGTCCGGCACATCTTCGAAGCCTTTGAATTGCATAGCAGATATTCTATTGGCGCTCCTGCATCGACAGAGCAAGTTCCGATACCACTTGTTTCCACAACGAGAGATAACGGCAGATATAGAGTCTTCAAAATATCCCCAGCAAACCAGGTCTCTCACTAGATGCAACAACTAGAACCTCAGAAACGAAAAACATGGATGAACAGACAAAACAAAAATGAAATTGTCTTCATTGATGTCATCGGATTCAAATGCTTCGAATTGACGCAACACCCATGCCTATCGAGTTATGAAAAATAACAGATCGACCAACCTTTAAAAAATCAGCGACATGATCACTGACGCGCACAGGGCTGGGGGGATTCGTACCAAGCTCAGAGACGACCTGTTCACTAAGAACGCAAACACGACAAATGAACGTGTAAATTTTGAAACGAGTCTACGCGAATCGCATCAGAGCGCAACTGAGGCGACACGATGTGTGCACATCGAGTAAGATCGACAAGCACCTCAACAACTAAGGCTGGTAATGAATCAACATGGTCCAATGTTGCCATCAAGACAGGTAGGGGAGGGACCACGTGTTCAATATCTGTTCGATGTGTTGCAGAGAGCCCCGCGTTCTCATGGTTCAATCTCAACTTCTGTTGCACATACCTGCAAAATGTTTGCGATCGCTGTCATGAAGCATATCCAATGAGTACGCTCGTCAGTCTCAACACAAAAAAAGACCCAAGGATCAGATTCTGTCTGCTCCTCACCCAATCCTTCCCGAAGAATTCGGACGACACCAAGAGAAATCTAATTCTGTGAGAAGGATTGCTGATTTCATCAACTGCCAAGCGAGGTATATTCCTGGACAACGTCTTCAAGCAGCCAATAATTGCATCCACGACTGAGGGGCAACAGGACTGACCTGCGAACGACGCGAAAAACTTCAGTTGACTGGCAGTGAGACAAAACGTGTAAGTATGTACGCTGTTGAAGTCGGCGAAAGTTGAATAGCTCGCAGAAGAACATCATGCACATCACCGCAGGTGCTAATCTTGTTCAAAAGGACATCGGATGGCAGTCGGTCAAAGAAGTACAACGAAAAGAAGTCAAACCCGAACCGCTGCGACTGTAATACGTAAGGGGCGCTGGGAAAAAAAGGTACCAAGAGAAAAATCTCTTCAAAATAATTCAAACAAACTGACAAACAATACGACGACGCTTCGCACAACCCATCGATCAAATGAAAAATAGATTTCGTCAGAACCACCCCTTCTGCGTCGAGAACAAATGCAGGAAATGCCCTTGTGACTACATTCAAGAACTTTGAAAGTGAGTCTGCTAACAAAAAGGAGAATACAGATGCAGATACAAGTAACTCAGACCGACTCCTTTTCTCTTTCTGGTCTTCACACAGCCAATTGGTACAAGACGAAATTATATACGACAACGATTCCAAATCGCTTGCAGAATTCTTCTCTGTCAGGTCGAAACTCAAAATTGTCACAATCGAAGCATCACCCGAAACTTGGACACCGGTCATGCTTTCAAGCTGTGCGACAATGGTCATCACAAACCAAATTTCCCGCTGTTGCTGCTGACAAACAACGTCAACAGAAAAGAAGCATGAGGCATCATAAACTGGAGAAATCTTGACAATTGAGAAAATATGATGGCGACTGACCTGATAGTTCAAATATCCATTTGCATCAAAACATCCTGAGAAAAGGCCCAGAAATTCGTCAGTGCCTTCATCGTAGACCTCAATCACGGAGATGCAGCGAGAGGAGAACGTTGACTGAAACTCAGGGGGAAACACAAGTATCATACATGTTGAATGGTATCGACATCGAGGCTAGGAGAAATTCGAAGACGCAATACGACAGAACGATGCTGTATGGAATTTCGAGTGTTTGCAATGCTCCTGGAGGACCGTTTCAACGGCTCAAATTCGAGATTGACGATGTCATTGTTTTCGTCATAATTCAATTGACTTCCAATCCACGTGACAGAGACTCCATGTACGCAAGATGCGCTCCCATCGAGTGGCTTTGACTCCGAATCATCCGAAATTCTAAAGAGTTGATTGGAGATCACGTGAGTGAGACGAATGTAGTCCAAGACCTTCATCATCATGAAGTAGGTTAGACGCCCTACATATGGGTACTCTTCCGTTCTCCGTAGCGGCTGTGGCTGAACTGGGTGCCTCAGCCAGCTCCGAAACCTTCTTAAAGTAAAAGAGGAGCCGCCCTGACGGCACAGAAACACTCGTGACTCTCTTGATCGAACGTTCTCCTTTGGGCCTTCCATTTGAATTTTCAAAGGCTCTCCATAGTTAATCTACCACCCAGTAAGTAAGCATGGGAATATCAGCCACGACCTCAGCTAACGAGCGCCAATCACTGCCATGAAGTAAACACAAGGATGCGTTGGGACAGCCGGGGGATAGGTAAATTTGGTTCGAAGGTAAGCGTAGATCCGAAGTCAGCGAAAAAAATAAGTTTGATCGCAAGTGTAGCAGCTACATGTTTGAGCGACACGAATTCGCAAACAACCTGTATCGTATCATTTCCTCTGACTTGTCGCCCTCTAAAGAACTCTTGCTCTTGCAAATTAAGGCTCTGCTCCTCTCTTGCCTCCTCCTACATCGACTTAATATCCAAACGAGGTGGCAAGAATTTTATTGTGACACCTGAAGCTTGCTTATTCTCTTGATGCGTCTGAGGACTTTGTCCTCTCTGTCATCTGCGTCAGGCTGAACACTGTTCAGAATCGCGGGATATATGTAAGATCTTTTCGCGACTACTTCAAACAAGCAGTCTATAGAAGTCATTGAGATTCTTCAGAGGACTGCACTCTCGAGGTCTTGAGGGTGCATTACAATGGAGAGAGGAACAAGAGAACACAATCGGTTGTTCGACAACCTAGGGGCATCAATCCCGTTGTTGCTGAACAACCCGTCCCCTGAAACAAGCGATTGGAGTTCGCTACTCTGCAAAACCACAATATCGCCAACGCAAACGACCCCGCAATCGACGATTTCTTTCGGATAATACATTGAGTACTAAACAACTCAAAAAGATTACTCGTTTTGTCAAAAATAGCGATGATGACGGCCAAACGACTTGCTTTTGTCTTCCTCTCGTCTGCAGTTTTGATGATGATACTACGCACCTCGATAATGCGTTCTGCTACTGTCTGGTCTCGGGGCTGGCCATTCTGATCTTGGTAGACCTCCAATCTCTTGAGCGAGCCGGGAATGTCCATCACATCTGCTGCTGATGGTGACTATTCTTCTGTCTTTTCTCATGTTTGCAGATTTAAACAGTGATCCTGATTCATCGACGAACGAGTTCATTGACTCTTCACCGGAAGACAAGGGCTTGAACGCTGTGAACGAAGCAAATCGAGCTGGCAACCAGCAGCGGAAACAGGAGGAGCGCTCTGAGTATTTGAAAGCATTTGCTGATGCCAGAACCGATTTGGAGAAGCAAAAGAAGCAGAATGAAGCCCAAAAAGTTGCAGAAGAGCGAGCTCGTCGAGAAGCTGATGCTTTACGACGCAAGAGAGAGCAAGAGCGTAGAGAGAGATTATGGTGGTCTCAGAAACGCTACTATGATGCGTTAAAGAAAACAAGGTCCGGCGAAAATGATCTCATTGCAAAGAGAGACAATGAAATTAGCAAGCGATGGCTGCAAACGATTACAAATTCTCGCGGATTCACGCTTCGGGTCAAGACTCACAAGAAGACAAATAGAATCGTTGTCCCTTTTCGTGGCATAGTTTACAATAGGCTCCTCGGCAGTTCTTCCATGTTCAAGAGGCGAGGGTCCGTTCCGAAAACGACTCCTGCTCCGCATGAGCTTGATCATAATGTGACGATTGGGCCTGTACCGCAGGACGAGTGGCCAGATATGATGAGACGGCAGCCATGCCCATGCAATGGGCTTCCAGGGTGCCCATGTGAATTTCCAAACGTCACATGGGTTCCGACAGAATGGTCTAAGTGCGGCGCATTTTGTGGTGAAGGTCTGAAGACGCGACAGTTGAGCTGCCGGTAAGCTGCACTGCACATCTCTCACATCAAAGTGACGTTAATGGTCTAGAGGTTCCTCCCGAGCGCTGTGCCAAGTACATCAAACCCGCTGTCATCAACCGCTGCAATGCTGGCAGACCGTGTCTGCCGATCGATCATGAATTGGAATTGCGTAAAGTCGAAGGTCCTGATTGGACTACGGCGCGATGCCCTGAGGGAAAATTTCCTGTCGCAGGAGGCTGCGATGCTATGTCACCTCCGTTTCGATATCAACGAAATTCGATTAATGACGATGGAAGTGGATGGATATGTGGAGGACTTGGTAGTGCGAAGGTAGCATCAGTGTTGTGCGCTCCTCGTGGAAAGCACTGCGCGTGGTCGTCGTCTGTTGGCACTGACAGCACTTCTCAGGGATGTGCATCTGGGTAGGTTCTACTTTAATTCTGTCAGTACTATTCATTTTGCTCCACTTCGATGTTCGATTACCACGCATTGATTGCGCTCCTCAATTTGTAGATATTCTATAATTTCTGGGGGCTGCGATAGTTTCTCTCGTCCACACTTCGCTGGATCATCTGGTTTCAAGAGCAGTGAGGTATGAAATTGTTATGTCTTGCCTAAGCTTGAAGTACGTATGCTCCGGCAATGGCGGTGATAAGAGAGTTTATTCTCTCTGTTGCCCAGTCCTTCCTCAAACGTGTGAAAGGCGTATTCTGAGAGGTCCTGGAGCCGTCGAAGTCAGTTGTGGTGATGGCTTTCAAGTGGTTGGTGGCGGATGTGAGGTGCTGGGGTCTCCGTAAGGAGCTCTTTTTCAATGGCATAACTCTGCAGAGTGGAGATTCAATCAAATCTCCCAATTGATGTGAAGACATGGAGATGCAGTGGTAATTCAACTGAGAAAATTGTTTCTATCCTGTGTTGCCGACTCCCGCCTACTTCGATTGCCGGCAAGATGTTCATCGATGGCCGAAGTAAGTTCTGTTCGAGTTTAGTAATGGT
Organism: Verrucomicrobiaceae bacterium; assembly: GCA_027487435.1. Taxonomy (GTDB): domain Bacteria; phylum Verrucomicrobiota; class Verrucomicrobiia; order Verrucomicrobiales; family Akkermansiaceae; genus UBA956. Next base: position 11,894 of record JAIYDP010000498.1, read on the forward strand.
GTAGCGTCGTGGTTTTCGCCGTTGGAGACTGCGAATGTGTCACTTTCATTGGGAACAATGCATGGTGGAGATGAGTTCAATGACATTTCGCACTTGAATCAAACTCGGTCTTACCGTATCGCAAAGATTTCGTGTGGGTGGTCCAAGTTCATGCAAAGCCTCACGGTGACTTACGCGGACGCTGTTGGAAGAACATACACGTTTCCAAGAGGTAACTCAAAGGCAGAAATGTCGGCCGACTTGGCTTTGTCTTCGATTGAATTTGTTCATCAAATTGAGGTGTTTTCTACTCCTGAGAGTGCTGTGTTGTCGTTCATCATCCAAACAAGCGAAGATCAGAAGCTAGTTTGTGGAAATCCTGGAAACGTTGCTCCGTCGTTTCAGTTCGTAACAAGAAAATCTGGACTTGTGGCAGGTTTTTCTGGTACTGCTGGAAACTGGATCGACTCTTTGAAGGTAGTTGTTGCCCGAAGGTTGCGGGGTTTGGAGAGGAAAGATTGAATGCCTTTGTATCCAATGTAAAGTACAGTAATTCTGAAGGGAAGATTGTCTTGAATGTTCGTGTTTGTTGGGTAGGTCTCTCTTTTTCAATGACGCCCATAAGCTCGCAGGTCTCTGGCATCAGACGGAAGGATCGAAAATTGATAACGTGAAATGGGGGTGCAAGATTTAGAGATTTTCGTCAGAAGCTCTTCACCAAGAGGTGGAGATTATCATGAAAGAAATTGGTCTATGCAGACAGTTCCTTTTAGCACTGGTGCTGCCCTCTCCATCGATCATCTCCAACTCTGTGGGATGAGGGTTCTCAGTTGGTGTCGTGAGCGGAATACTCGAACGGTTTGCAAGGCACAGCAACTCCCCAAGCCAACCCTGGTCCTGCGGATCGGTCTGACCAGTGTCCTGGCAAACGAAGCAAATATATGCCCACACGGGTCCACGAATGTCATGAGGTGAGTAGGACCTGACTGAATAGTAGTTGCAGCAGTGTTGCCACCTTAGCTTTTTTCTCCTGGAGCCGGTCCTCAACGCCGTCCACTTTGGTCGTCGGCTTGGGCTTTCTAGTTTCCGTTGTCCAAATCTTCCCCCTCTTAAACCTTACAGTCCAATTGAGCTGCTCTGCCATTCACGGAATTTGTCCACAGGTGATACAGTCCTGCGTATCTTAATTCTGCCATTTCCCTTCTCTCGGACGTCAGACCTCCAACGCCGGCAACCTTTTCGGTTTGAACACGTCTCCATCGCTCTATTTGCGAAGATTTCCTGGACGCAGAACATAAACCTTGTCGCCGCCTCCGTATTGCCTTCCGGAAACACATCCGTTTCGGCTGAATAAGAATGGTCGTAGATTGGCTTAAGTAGATGTCCAATCTCCCTCTCGCAGACCCCGTGCCCCTGTAGTCCTGTAGCCCCGGCCACACAGTAGCCCCCGGCCACACCCGTGGCCACACCCGTGGCCACAAGTAGATTGGCTTTGATCGCTGGCCTTGACCGCTTCCTGCATCGGCCGTTTTCTTTAGCTTCTTTCAAGAAAAAAGAAAATCTTGATCAAAAGTCAAGCAGACAAGTAGATGATCCAAATCCTGCACTTTCGACGTCTACATCCAAACTTGGCCCCCCCCCGTCTCCAGCTGCTGCCCCCTCTCCAATTCTTTTCTACATTCGAGGCAAGTCAAATGTATGGACCTTGCAAGCAGAAAAAAAAAGAATGCCAGCAACGTAAACGAAAATCGAAAGAGTTGAAACACTTGGAAGGGTCTCAGGAAAAGTATTAAACTTCAAACTTCACACTTGAACAATATTTACATTTAACAAATTCAAACAGCACCCTGGAACTTGCAGCAAACTGCCCTAACACTCTTTTGAGTTTTGTGCCCTGTGCAACGCCAAGTATCGATTGCAGAAGGATAGCTTGCATTGAAAAGGAATCTACAAACATGAGAAACACCACGAATCGAACATATTACGGAATCGAAATGGCTTTGCAGCCTCCACCAACTACCCGATACCCTTCGTCACACGAAACCTCTGTCACATCTCCTCCTCGAACCTCTTTCTCAACACAACCTGGGACTGGGTTGCAGCACAAAGAAAAGGCACGCTTGCGCCCGGGAAGATCCCCTCCACACACAAACTGAGAAGTCAATATCGAAGAGAACAAACGGAGACCGCCCGCTTGTCGAGATACATGGCAGACCCTGTCTTCGCCCCTTCGAAATTGTCACAACCACCACTGACCGCATTCCTTCTGCACAATCAGGAGGAAAACAATAACCAAACCCGGGGAGGCATCTCAATGCATTCCAAGAGGTTGGCCCAATCGCAGTGTTCCATTGGCACGTTTTCCCAACTGGAATACCACATACAGCGACAGCAGTTCTGTTGCCCTTAAAGCCTCCGCATGACCACCCTCTGCTGTCTCGAGTCGGAGAGCTTCTCTGAAAGAAAGCATCACCTGAGCTGGCGATGCAGCCTCCGGTGATGATCATAGTACGGTTTGGACATTTTGCAACAGCCCAATCCATCGACCAATCAGAGACTATTGTAAAATTGGTGTCAATCGACGTGCACGCACGAATATTGCACAGAGACTTCGTTTCCGGCTTCACACCCAAACAATCGGACTCACCCTTCGCAGGCCGACCTTTGACCAAGCACCGGACCAGCCTGGTGCGATTCCCAGGCCCACAAAGCGTGGAGCAGTCACCCCATGGTCCTGCATACCACATACCAGCTGTGCAAGGGCAATGCGGCATGTTGACGCAAGGACATGGTGGCTCCCGCAAGGTGCTCGGCCATTCTGTCATTGGGACAGGGCCAATGTCGCCTTCCTCGTCGTCTTGCAAATCTAGCGGTCCTGGAAGTGGTCCGTGAGGATACACGCCTCGGTATGGATGACTGATTGATGGGAGATCTTTTGAATCGAATGCCCATTTGTAGTCAGACTTCGTTGACGTTCCATCTTGCTTCGTCATTGACGAGATCAAGGCTCCGTTGCTTCCAGGATTGAACGTCCAGTACTGCTGGTTTCCTTTTCTACTCAGAACCCCTCGGAATGGCACAATGATTCTATCGCTCTTCTTGTGGACCTTGACTCGAACAGTCTGGCCTCGAGAATTTCCAAGAGTCTGAGATATCAGAAAACGAAGGAACGGAAAAACTCGGAGAATTCTGTCTGTTATGTCGTTGTTTCTAGCTTCGATCTTTTTGTTCTCTACTTCACGAATGCGACGAAGATCCGCGTAATACTTCTTTTGAGCGGTGAAGAGCCTCGCCGCGCGCTCCCGACGCTCTTGCTCTTGCCTCTGACGCTCGAGGCGCGCAGCTTCTTCTCGTCGCATCCGAGCCTCTGCTTGTGCTTGAGCTTCCTTCGCGATGGCTTCGGCACTTGCTTTCTCAAAGCTCTCCGCAGCTTTTCTTTCTGCAGCCGCCCTCTCAGCTTCCACACCATCCTTCGCGTTTGCAATACCACCGAGTTCTTTTGCGTTCTCCGACCTGGAGTAATCTCGATCCTTATTTTCGTCGACGTTCGATTCCATTCCAACGTAGTCCTGCTCATGGTTTCGAGACACAGAGTCGGACACCTGAAGAGACTGCAAATTGTTATTCATCGAGTGCCTACAGTCGACAGCAAGAAGAAGGCAGAGGGAGACGAAAACAAGAACTGCATGAACAGCCTGCATGATGTGCCTATTTTTACAAGTAAATTAACAAACAAAACTGAGGAACTTGAGTTTACGAGTGTTTCCCATTTTGTCGAAGCTGTCGAGTTATTGACAAAACAATCCAGAAACCTGATCTCTTGCTTTGTAGAATGCAAGGATGTCTTGGTCAGCGTCCCCTGCACAGTCATTTTTCGCGGTCAATACGCACGATTTCCAGTGATAGTTTGCTCCATGTTGAAAGTGCGAACGGGAAGGGCTTCTTCCTGCAGAGATGAGAACAATAAAAGTCAACTCATACTTTTGGCTTCAGCTGTTCATGAGATGCAGAGGAGGGTTGTCCCTGCTTTTGATATTTGGCCATGATGTCGAACCTCAGCAGTCAATTGCAGACTGCAGCTAGTGCACCAGTTCTCGAAATCTGTCTGCAGCTGTATGCGGCTCTTCTCCAGCATTGCTTGGAGGTTTTCGATTTCTGCCTTCAGGTCTCTTAGAGAAGCAAAGCTGTCCTTGTATCTGCAAATTTAGGAATCATTTCATTTTCATACTTCTGCTTCTCTGCATCAATTTCTCGTTTTAGCCTTGATTCCTGCGGATCTTCAGCGTCGTCAAGTGTACCCTGCATCGCCCTCTCCATGCGCAACTGCTCTATTTGACACTTGACGGTGTCTGCTTGTGAGCTCGATCAAGGCAAAAATACTAATTCTTGATCTGCTATCATTGACTGCCTGTCCCAGCCGCTTCGCATCCTCGTATTTGTCTCGAAGCAGTTGCTTATTCTCCTCGATCACTTCGTTTTTTCGATAGCTTTTTCGGAACACCTCAAACGCTTTGTTTCGATCCCTCAATAATTCTATCAAGTCAACACTCTTTGAGGAACATTAGATGTACCGGGGTCAGAGAGTGCTGATGACTCAGACTCCTTCGCTCTCCTGACTCCAACCGCCACATCCCGCTTGCCCTGTTCCGAAACAATCGGTTTCTCCCGAGATTCTCGGGATTCATCCCCAGGATCCGCCACTCCAGCTTGCACAGTTGCTTTTCCTTTCTTCAGCATCGACACGAGAATATCTTCGTTGTCAAAAAACATCGAACGGCAGAGTGACTGATTTCGTTATCGCGCTGCTGAAGCTGCAATTGGAGTCGCTTGATTTGATCTTGAGCTTCCTTTGACACGAACCCATCTACATCGGTCAAGGCCGACGAAAAGGGCGCACCGTCTTCACTGTGCGCTTTCGAACCAGACAATAAACCCTAAACGAATGAGTAAACAGAAGAGGAAAGAGGGACGAACCTTCAACACGAAAAAACAAAATCGAATTTTTGTCATGTCAGCGCCAACCGAGAGTGCCGCATCTGGCGCAGGATCGTCTACGTAAGCCTTCACCATTGCAGTGAGTCTTGGACGTGAGGCTGATCAGAGGGGCTTCTACTTCTCTCTGTCCTCTTCTCCAATTCCTTCCGATTCGACCTGGACATCAGAGCGGAATGCGGACTGAGTACTGCATCTCCCTTCAGCATTGATATCTCCTCTTTCAATTCAACAATTTCTCGCTTAAGACGCTTAATCAGTAGCTGAGGATCGATTTCTTCGTTGAGAGAAACGGCATTGCGAACACAGGCTACTCTCTGAGCAAATCTGCACGTGGATAAACTTTCCTTGGAAAGTCAGATTGGGATGGCTTCCTCTGACGTCCATTTGATCGGTATCAGGATTAATTGTAGCAACCATGGACGTCCTACAGTTGCCACCAAGGGAATCTCGTAGCACCGATGTCCTGTCAAGTAAACATTGCAATCATAAGGCTTCCCACATCATAGAGTTTCTGTAGGGAATATGAGACCTTGCCTTCCCCTGAGACCTCTCCTGCAACGCAATGATGACCATCCTAAATCATGAATAGGACAAAGAATAGACCTGCTCTAAATAATGTAGAGACGTGTTGATGAACTTTGCCTCCCGGAGCAACGTTCCAGAAGCATTTGTTTTGTGAACTCTCTCAGATCTGAAAAATTAGAGAAGGAGTGGCATGTCATACCCTGCCAAATCGACGAGATGCACTTTGGAGCGCCGAATCATGTCGGATCCCGCCTTGATCGCAGTGATGTAGATTGTAAAGATACAATGAGAACCTACATCGTGAGGACTTGTATGACTTGTAAACGAGATGATGCCAAGTTCATTGGAGTCTCCGAAACCGTTCGATTCGTGTCCTCAGGGGTCAAATGAGCGACGAGAGTAAAAACTCCAAGAAAGAGCAAATTTAGAGCCTCTTCTTCATTCTGGGCCAAATGAATAGAAATATTCCTAAGTACGATATCGCCCTCTTCATTTTCATAGAGAGAAACACGTCTTCAGCGTCAGAGTGGTGGAGTTGAGTGAACGGCAGATCCTCTAAACTTTTCACATCATCCGAGGATACCAACAGGTCATGCCCGACTTCATTGTATATTTCTAGGTATGAAATATGAACTTGGTACGAATAGTCGCTCCGCTATCAATGTCAAGTGGCGAACACCGTGACCCACCTTCGATACTTCACTGTAAAGAGCAGACAACGTCCTCGGAAGCAAACCTCGATCAGAATATTTTTCAGGACCACCAGTAATCGTAAACGTCTTGCCAGAGCCAGTTTGCCCGTATGCAAATATGGTTCCGTTGTAGCCCTCGAGAGCGCTGGAACATTTCAGCCTCGAGGTTGTGAAAGACAGACCCTTGAAGAATCGGCCTTGCAACTTGTTCGAAAACGTCCTCCTGCTTCGTCGAAGTATCGAAAATGCTACTGAACAGAAACTCAAAATGTTCTTTGGTGTTGTTGATGAGCCCACCTCTTTCGTCTTTCGGGACATCAAACGAGATGCGATTGCCACTATCGATCGCATAAATACCAACGGATTTAGGAGTTGGCCTCAATCTCAAGAAAACATCAATGCGTTGGTCGGACATTTTCTTAATTCCAAATTCGACCTTCCGCTAACAAACAAATATGAACTAGAGATGGTCAGATGTACTTCTCCGAAGGCAAATCCACTTCGCTTCGTTTGCCAGAATGAAGGTGATTGAAATCATCAGAGGCCATGAAAATGCCGGGACGCACTTTTTTTCATTGGAATTCTTCCCGCCCAAGACTTCTTCAGCGATTGTGTCTTTGTATGAAAGAGTCGCTGCTTTGGACGACTACAGCCCTGCGTACATAGATGTAACTTGGGCAGCTGGGGGCCTCAGTGCCGAATTAACTCTTGAAATGAGGTGGAGGCACTTTTTGCTCTCTGACATCGTGCAGTCGGAACTTTCAGCGAGAATGCTGCATTGAAACTCAAATGCATCTGACCTGCACCAATGTTGATCCTAAGAGGGTGAAAGATGCCCTCTCTGAAGCGAAGTCTTGCGGAATCCAGAATATTGTGGCTCTAAGAGGAGGTCTCCTTGAAATTTATAGGAATTGATGTGACCAGATGCGCCTTGGGGTCAGGCGAAAATAGAATTTCCTGAGAGCGAGTTTCATTATGGAGTTGATCTCGTCAAGTTTATTCGATCTCAATACAATGACCACTTTGGCATTGTGGTGGCTGGCTATCCTGAAGGCCATCCAGAGACCAAAGGATCCGAAGAAGAACTTTTTCATCTGAAGGAAAAAGTTGATGCTGGCGGTGATGCCATCATGACGTCCATGTTTTACGATCTCGACATCTTTCTTGCGTACGTGAAACGAGTGCGGGAGGCTGGAATTACTTGTCCTATTTTGCCAGGCATAATGCCTGTGCATTCATATGCTCTGTTCAAGCGGTTGACAACTGTATCCAAGGTCAAAGTACCGGAGGTATGGATGAATGCAATTGAAGCTGTGAAAGTTTGTCCTTGTGTTTTGTTTTGATGCCAAGGACAATGACGACATGGTCCGCCATGTTGGTAATCAATTTATTGCCGAAATGGTCAAGCAGCTCTGGCAACATGGCTTTCTTGGCATTCACATTTTCACTCTGAACAACGAGAAATCTGTCTCTCAGCTGTTGGAAATGATTGGATTTTCGAAGAGGCAATCTCACCGGTCTCTTCCATACAAGCCGGTATGCAATCACGTTCATTTCTGACTCAAATGTAGCGCATTCGATCGAATGTTTGGGTGAAGTATTTCTTGTGTTTACTCCGCTAGGAGGATGTCCGCCCAATCTTTTGGTCTAACAGGCCATGGAGCTATCTTGCGAGGACGATGAGCTGGCATGAAGTTCCCTCTGGCAGATGGGGAAAGCACACCTCCACGGAGTATGGCGACTATCACGTGGACAATCTGGACAAGGCCCACAGCCTCTTGGTCTTTTCTCGATGGCTTTTCTCACGTCGAAGAGAGAAGATCGCGTACGCATTTGGGGCACTCCTTTAAAGTCGACTAGTGATCTTAATTCCATATTTTTGGGTACATTTTCGGGTTTATTGATTGTTTACGAAAACTAGGGTTTTTGAAAGGAGACATCGAGAGGCTGCCTTGGTGTGATCACACTGAAAAGGAAACGGATTTAATCAAGGTCTCACTGATTTTGCTGACGTCAACACCTGCAGACGACGTTGCTAACGATGAATGACCACGGGTTGCTCACCATCAATAGCCAGCCTGGTCTCAATGCAGTTCCATCTGAAGATCCTATTCATGGGTGGGGTGTTCCCAAAGGCTTCATTTTCCAGAGGGTCACTTTTGGATTGCTTCTGAATTCTAATATTGCAGTCATACGCCGAGTTCTTTTGCTCGCCTGAGCTTGCCTCTAAGCTTCAATCTGTGTTTGAAGACGACCACAGTATTGTCATGTACGGGCTCGATCGCAATGGAACCCAGATCAGCACTGTTGATTCGTTCGTGGCAGCCCTTTCTTGGGGTGTATTCCCAAATTCTGAAATTGTGCAACCAGTTGTTGCAGACACAGATGCATTCAAAGTCTGGAAAGTATTTTCCTGCTCCGACATGATCTGATTTCACAGGATGAAGCATTTTCCCTCTTCGAAACGGAATGGCTTGATTTGTACGAATCGGGATCTGATTCTTACAATGTCATCAAAACCGTTATGGACACTTTCTACTTGGTCACCTTGGTGGACAACAATTTTGTGTTCCCTACGTTGTATGCAAAGCTTGACATGTTCTGCAAGGTCATGCTGCGCTAAATACAAAGTCATGTGTACCCATTTGTTCTCTCATGTTGCCTCATTCACTTGGCAGCCAAGGATATTTCAAGCGAATGACGCAGTTACCGCAAATGGATATTGAGTATGCGATGTGGCAACTACTTTACCTGTGCATTAACCCGAAGAAAGTGTCAGGAAAGTGGTCTCCTCCTTCTCACTCGCATAGGTACAAAAACACAGCTCTGCACAAGCGTATTGCTGATTTACGATCCGATCTAAGTCTTCAGAGACAAAAAATCAGTGGGCCAGAGATGATCCTGCTTTCAATCTGATCCTTTTCTATTTTGTTGTGGTGACTTCGGTGTCGTACATACTTGGCTTCCAATTGTACTCTATTTTGGAAGTCTTGAAGCTCCTTGTCTTCAATATTGTTGTTCTATACATAGGTTCGGGTATCCTTGTGGCCACAGCTTTCAGGTAGCTCTTGCAATTTCGGACTCACCGTCCAGTCACTTGTCCAATCTTTATCTTCGAGAGCATCTTCCTCACGGAGTTGAGCAGTCAGTGGAATGGCTCTACGCATTCGACATTCACTGCAATTCTTTGTTTCCAACGTTTTTGCTCCTTGAGGTTTTGCACTACTTTCTTTTGCCAGTCCTTCTGTCCTCGTCCTACACATCCATATTTCTTTCGAATATCTTGTTTCTACTTGGTGGGATCGTCTACATGTCCATCACTTTCCTCGGATACTCTGGTGAGATTTTCTCAAGGTTTCTAACACGCTGCAGCACTGCCGTTTATTCGCCAATCGATAGTATTTCTTGCCCCTCTTCCGATTTGTTTCATTGTGTTCTTAATTCTTCTGGTCATGGGCATCAATCCCTCTATTGTATTTGCAACAATGCTTTTATCTTAACGTTATTGTACAAATCCTACCCCGACTTGGGTTTCTACGCCGTCAGCTATGAAATAATGAATCGCCAACGATAGATTCTGCCGATTTCTTTAGATCATCGAGGGCAGAGCGAGGAGCTTCAGCAGGATATTCAATGTATCTTTTCTTCACGCATCAAAACGTTAAGCAACACAGACTGTTTTGATAAAAGTTTCCACGACCTCTGGAATTGTGTACACATACACAGAAACTATTGGTATCGACAAATACAGACAAAATTTGAAAGCCTGCTAAAGTAAGCGAACGCCAACATTTGTAAAACTTCAAGTTTCTTCCCTCCCATAAATCCAAGAATTAGATAACAGCTCTACTCTATTTGTTAGAGAGCTTGTTGGGATGTCTGCACACAAGTGGCTGCTCGACTCGTTCTCGAGTCTTCAAGAGCTTTCACATTTGACAAGCATTGAGAAGGAAAAAGTTGTAGAGCTTGAGGTTGCTGCTCAAGTTCGAATCCTTACTTCTCCGAGGACTCTCGAGGGTTTGAGTCCGAAATGGAAGTGCTTTCGGCAACATCCTCGAGCTTGATGTCGAAGCTTCATGAGCTTATTGCATACGGAGAGTTTTTGGTGATTGCAAAGTCTGCCATCGTTGATGCTTCTGCGTTTCCAACTCTCTCGGTTGCAGAATCTGTTCAAAAGCTGCGTCACGCAGAACACACCATTCTGGTTAGTCTTTTGTTCAGTTTACTCTAAGTCATTGTAGGCTATCAGAAGACCTGATTTTCTAAGGAGTTTCCCACTTCAGAATGCAATATCATCAAGATATGCTGATTTGAATGATTCTTTTCTGGCGTATTTACGTGACAATATTGCATCGTTTGCTTGTGCTGTGCATTGCTAACCTTAAAGAGGAGTCTCTATCGTATCAGAAGACAACGTCTTAAAGTTATCTGTCACGACAGTGCGTCTTTCGGAAGCATTCTAATTGATGAGGGATGGCGAGACTCTTATTATGCTCTCCATGGCATTAAACCTCAGCAAAGTGAAAACGTTACGCACTGCTACTTGTAGATTTCTTACAAGCTGTCAGGCAGCCAAAGAAGCGCTTGAGAAGATTACCAGCAAGACTTTGCCGCTGCTGTTCGGGTCTTGTTGTCCATCATTTTCTGTCACAGACAAGCATCTCATCATTTCGCTATCCACCAATAGCGACCGAATCAATTTTTGTGACTTGTCAAGTCGTAGCGTCTGATCGTTCAGGTGCGCAATGCGAAGTTGTTGCAGGTTTGTTGAGGTTCCTCGCCGAGAATGTCGGTTTTCCGCCTCCCTCACCCTTTTGCGTGTTTTCGACATCTGTTTGTTGTTCTTCTTCCCTTGATTGATTACACAGTGGATTCCTATCTTGCTCTCTACGCTGGATGCTCTTCCCCGTGACGTCCTCGCAAGCTCTCAGGTTTCACCTTTCCATTCAACTGCTGACTTCCGGAGGCGGCTATTTTGTCCTCCGCTGTCGCAGTTGATGACGTGATTTGCGCATGTGACCCCACTGCAAAGACAATTGTAGAAGCTGTCCAAGCGGCCATTAAGGAGATGGAAGATCTTGCAGCTACATCCTTTATTGGTCGCGTTCGATCTGATATGTGATATGCGGCTTTCTGCCGCGCTGACAGTGCAGAGAATTGTATTCGCCGAGTTCTTTGAACCCCATTGTGTTCGAAGGGCTCATTTCGTTGTATCAGGGCCTCGATGATTGCAATGGTGAACACCTTCCCCACGCGGGTGTACGTTGTGTGTCACCAGCTGGTGCAAAGCTGTGCCGCATCATCGCGGATGAAGTTTCAAAGACTGAAGCGTCTGCGATCGAACATCTTGCAGCGTTTGGGAGCTTGGTCCTCATTGTGAGCGATTTCAGTTCCTATTTGATACGAATAAGCACATGGACGCATATGCAGCGACTCATGTCGAGCTATTTGCATTGAACGCCGACGCTGCTGCAGTGGCTGGGGCCCTCTTCGGTGCGCTGATTTGTCTGGTCAATCATTTTTCGGAAGAAGGCGGTCTGGCTCAGCTCGCGATCGTTGTGGCCAACGCGGCTCGTTTTTCCCAACAGGCTATGTCGATTTTATATGTGAGGGAGACTATTGGCCACCTGACTGCGGAGGACACAATAAGGTCCGATTTCAAGAGGGCTGTATTTCAATCAGAGAGCGCTACCTGTGTTGGTCACTGCGCAAAGCTGCTCACAGCATATATTACCTCGGCAGATACGTTTTTCTCTCAACCTGAGATCCGAGGTGAAGTTGCCAACATGGCCATGGCAGGAATGTGCGATGGTCTCTTCGCTATGCAGGTATTTTGTTCTTGAGTCGAATTCGCTGAGTTCGCGAGAGCATTCCCGATCAATTTTCAAAGGACATGAACGAGGCTCTTGAGGACTTTCTTTCAGTCTTCACTGTCAAGTCTGGGCCTTTGCAAGGGATGAAGCTCCCAGCGAGATCAAGGCTGATGTCTCTGTCACAACTCATCGTAATGCATCTGAAGGTTCTCCATCATCTATTTGTGTTCATGTTGCAGGAAATCCGCAAGGCTTTTGTAAGCAAATCGTTCGACCTCTTTTCAACCTCCGAATTGGAAGACATCATCAAGGCGCTATTCGAAGATTCCAGCGAGCGAAAGTCGTTGCTTAAGTTAATCCAGATATCGAAAGCGCGCCCGTGATAGTGGGCTTCCTTTTTCTCCGATATATTTCATCGAGCTGAGCGAAGTCAACACAGTCCACTCGTTCGATTTGCGCAGTTGCAGGTCAAAGCAAGGGTTGTGCGATCCGATTTATTTTAAAGACATATGCGCTAGACAAAACAAACACTCCCATGACATGACACAACCACACGGGTGCTTCGGCTAAGACACATCCATTCTGACACGCACAACGTCCGGCCGCATCAGCCGCATCTTCTTTGCTTCTGTAAAAGAAACGTCCATCTTCTTCGCATCTTCCAGGCGGCCTGCGTAGCGGAACTTCGCTGCCGCAGACTCAAAATGCCCCATTGCCTCTTCGAATCGCTCCCGGATGATGGCAATGTCACCGTTTTCAGCCTCTCGCTGTGCTTGTTCCAGCGCGTCGGCTCTTTGTTTTGACTCCTCTTGTTGCAGAATGCCGGCAAGGGCAACGTGCCCTCCAGCGGCAGCAAGCATCGAAGGCACTCGCCCCATCTACATTTGTAAGCGGAAACACAAGAAGGAGCACCTTATCTTCAATGGGTGCTTCTGCATTATTCTTGAGGAGTAACTTGACAACCGCATCATGGCCATTCATAGCCGCAAGATGCAGGGCAGTATGGCCTCCCTGTTCGAAATGAATGACACTGACACCGTGCTGAGCTTACATTGGATTTCTCATCAATTAGTGCCCCTCTCGCAAGGAGTGCTTGGACAACGGCATCGCGCCCATACATAGCCGCGTAGTGCAAAGGTGTATTCCCCCCCTTGTAATCAGCAAAGGCCCATCACGATGCGTGGTGAAGGCAGGAGACTATGAACAGAAGGTCATACTGTTGTCTTGACGTCCCTCTCCGCTCCGACCTGAACGAGCGTTTCAACAACGGGCACACTGCCAGCTCGCGCAGCATCATGAAGTGGGGCCCAATTTTCCTACCGAGTCAATCGACACTCTGCAAACCAACGAAGTTCTTCGAGTTCACGTCGGCGCCGTGGTCGATCAGCATCTTCACAGCGTCTACGAAGCCCCTACTGGCAGCCCAATGAAGGGGAGTCCATCCCATCTGAATTTCTTGTAAACTCGAGCTCGACTGAGTTACGTACCGTGTCCTTTTCGTTTACATCAGACTTATTCTGGTCGAGGCTCGTCCCCAGCGCTTCAATCTGCGACGTCAGCGCTTGAAATGTAGGCCACGAAACCTCTCCTTCTCTGCAAAACTTGTGTGCGGAAGTGAAAACCATTTCAGTTTACTCTAACTGACTGATGGGTCGTTAATTTTTTGATGTCTGTCACGTTATCAAATCTTCGGCTGGTGATTCATCTTGATACAAGTTCATTTTTTCACAGTCCGTGAGGCTACCCCATGCCCTTTTCGAGTCCTCCGCACTTCTCGCAAGTTCGCTTCAACGAGCCACGTCCGATTCTTTCGTCCAGCCGCCGGAACCTCTGCTCCTTGCAGCGTTGCTCTACCTCCTTCAGCGCAGCCACATGCTTGGCCTTTCGCTGCCGATACTCTTCTTCGACCGCAAATATTCGCGCAGCTGTTTCTCGCTCTATCTGCTCCAGTTCCATATCTCTTTTCTTGTCGACAACCGAGAATTTGTGCTTCAGCGCTTCGTTTTCCGCTTGAACAACTAGGAGTTCTTTCTCGACTTCGGAATGTTTGCTGCGCAGCGAAGAGAGGTTTGCTGAAAGAAGCGTGTGGTCGAGCTGCAGCGAGCCGAATTCTGCAACTGCTCTCTTCGCTCCTCGGATTTTTTCGTTGTTTTCCAGCACAACCCCTTTAAGTGTTTCGCACTCCATCCCTTTGGCGGCCAGCTCCTCCCTTAGTCGAGTAATTTCTTCCCCTGCGTGTCTCAAATCAAGCTCAAATTGTTTCCTCGCTTGCGCTGCATGCGACTGAAACTCCTGCGTAGCAGAACGTGCGTCGTGGAGTTGTCGCCTGAGATCAATGCAGGCCTCAACTTCCTTGCAAACTTGTTGATTCTTTTGCTCAACTTCAAATTCCAGTTTTTCTATTCTTTCTTCGAGCTCTTCAATCGCCTTAAGGGCCGCTTGATCCTTCGGCTTCTCCAGCGCACGATATTTCCCATACTCCTGCCTGCATCGGGCGAAATCAGTGGCCACTTCCTCTAGTAATTTCTTTGCTGTCGCTGTCTCAAGTTGAAAAACCCTCACTTTTTCGTTCGCCGAAACTAGCTCCGATCGAAGAGATTCAATGGTCTTTTCCAGTTCCAACGATTTCACATAACACTCAAGCCGTCCAGCGTTGGCTTTCCCCACCTGTTCCTGCAGCTCAGCACGCTCATCTTTGTCCAGGAGTGGCGGAACAAATAGCATTTCCTTCCGGATCGAGTCCAATTCGGTCTGCAGCAGGCGAACCTCCATTCGCAGTTTCTCCCTCTCTCGCTCTGGTGAGTGCTCGACCGTTGCGTTTGTTGATTGGTAGGAATTTGATTCTAATAAAGATTGCTCTGCATGCTGTTGACGCGGGGACGTTGACGGGATAGGAGCATCCGAAACAGTTGCCCGTTGTTGGACTTTCCTCTGCCGAGGTTGCTTCCTCGACTTTGCCGCACAAAATTCTCCAACGACAGCCTTGGGCACTCTGGGCATGAGAATCAAAGCGAAAGTATCAATCAACATCTTTTTTTGCTCTTCTTGAGACACCAGGTTGCTTGCATCCACTTTCACTTGAATTGATTTTGCTTGGACTGGTAGAATATGTCGATCTGGCAATATTGTAACACCCTCTATGCAGTAAGAATACCGGCATATTGAGAAAGCACGATCAGGACACAAAAAAATGGCCTTGCGAAGAAGAAACGACGGCTTAAACGCAACAGATTCTGTGCGACAGTACTCGGAACCATGAAATACTTCAGTGAACGAGTTGAGGTCAACAAGAATGTCCACCCACTGTATCGTTACACAAAATAAAATAAAAAGGAACATTATTTCGTGGAAATAGGGATCTCCGCATCGGCAGTTGCGTCAACTGAGGGAGGTCTCGAAGAACTTTGTTCTGAGCGGACGAGAAATAGAATGTTCGAGCCATTGCTTTAGAATCAACACACCTGGTTGTCAGATCGCCGCTTCTGAAGCTGAAAAATACCTGACCTCGAATCCAAAATTTGACGAGTCAAATGCGTAAAGTTGCAGCCAGAGAATCGGAAGGTCACAAGATACTTGAAACTGTGAGCAAAAGCGCAGCGAAAAAGTACGGTACATTTTTCCAGTCTGCAGGCTTTGTCTATGATCAGGTCGCAAATTCGCTTGCTTGCATCATACTCCACAGCCATCGGTTTCCCATCCGCTGTCTGTACACCAGCGACTGAGGACGGAGAGTGCGCGTCGACGGCGACGGCGGTGGACCCCTTGTCTTGAACAACCAAATTCCTCATGGTTTGATTCGAACAGTTAAAGAAGATCCTTTTTTACCGCGACGTTCTCCCTCTTGGTTGCTTCATGTTCAGGAGCCAGTAAAAGTGTAAGAACGAATAGAAGTTGACTAAAGTTCCTTCAGATAAGGCAACTTCAACCAAGGTCGCTGTGTATTTCAGACTAACTTGTTTTGTTTGTATGTTGGTGAAGTGAATTGAGACTGCTGAGCTAACCTGTCAGTCCTCAAGTGCGACTCATCCGAAGGAGCCATATGTACGTTTTCCTCTGACCTGTCACTGCTAAACGTGTTTAGGTTGTTGTCATTGGAGGACTCATAAGAGATATTTTGTTCAAACCGAGCGAGCCGCTCCTCCCTGCGACATCCAACCACGGCGACATAAAGAAGAGTGCTGGAGGTGTTGGTCGAAACATTGCAGTTGCTGCATCAAGACTAGGCGCGAAGATTTTCTTCGTGACTGCAGTTGGTGACGACTCAGATGGGAAAGACTTGAAAGAAGAACTTCGTCACGAAGGAATTGTACTCTTTCTGAAATCAGTCTGACAAGATAGAATTCGAAGTACGTTTTTCGTGTGAAACACAGAGCAACACCAGCATACATTGCCGTCCATCGTCCAGATGCGGATCTAGCGTTCGGTCTTTGCGACGTCTCTACTCTCGATGCGATTGATCCAAATGTTATTCGCTCGATTCATGCATTGCTCTCCTCTTGTTCTCTTCTAGTTCTCGACGCGAATCTCTCGAAGGAAACGATCCGAGCGGCGGTGGACGAGGCTCACAGAGCAAGCACTCCGATCATATTTGAGTGTGTGTCCGTTGTCAAGTCACGCAAAATTGTTGATGCAGGGTGTCTCTCCAACGTCAAGTATCTCACTGGAAATGAATTTGAGATAGACGAAATATTCAGGCGCCTGAAAGAAGCAGAGAAGTTAGACGATTCCAAAGAGCCCACAGGTGCACAGCTTGTTCGTTGTGGGGTCGAGTTTGTGATCGAATCTCGGGGGTCGAAAGGTGTTTGCATATTCCGGAGAGATGACAGCGGCGCCATAATATCTGATTTCTTGTCGTCGATTCCTGTCAAACTCATTGCAAACACAAACGGCGCAGGTTTCTGGTGAGATCCTCTAAATAACACATCAGGCGATTCTTTGGTAGGGGGCCTTGTTGCTGGCTTGATGTCCGGCCTAGATGTCGTGCGATCTGTGCGTGCTGGGATGGTCTGAGAAACATTGGTTGTCTGATTGAGGTAGGAGGCTGCGTTCCTTACTCTCCAGAGTGAGCACAGCGTAAGCCCGAAACTTGGTCGACAGATCCTATTTCGTGCTGCTCTGTAACTTAAAAATAATATACATGCCGACAATAGCTGTCTCAATAAGACAGGATTCCAATCGTATCCATCTAGTCTTCATGGCAACGTTGCAAACTCTCGTTGTACTTAAATATCAACTCGCTGCAGAATTAGATACGCAAGAGAGGTTCTGGTACTCTAAATGCTTGATCTTCATCTGCTCTTCTTCAATCAATTTTCTTTGCTCAGACTCGCTGAGAGTGCTCTCGTCGAGACGCTTGATTAAAGCTGCACATCGATCAAAGCGCGACTTCAGCTCTTTCGTCTTCGAAACAACCTCGGACTCGTGCGCTCCAGAGTGAATCAACTTAAGAATTTCGGCAACGATGGGCACGATTCGAAGTTCTCCAAGATTAAACTCATCATCCATTCTAAAGAAGCAATCTAAAAAAGAATTTGAGTCACAGCATCTGCTGAGAAGTTTTGTGACCCAACCGCTCAATAATTTACAGAATATCTTCACCACATACTTACAAAATGGAACAAGATGCAGACCTCACTGCGAGATTAGAAGTGGTAAAAAAAAAATGGTAGACTGTCTGCGGACTCTGGCAGAGTCTCAACTCTCCTTATTGGTTGGGATTGATGCTGGACTCGATCTCTATCACGACGCTCCCTCTCCCTGTCTTGCTCTCGTTCTGTTCTAGGAATCTGTGGCACAGAGTTGGAGATGACAGTCTGTGGTGGTCGAGGAGGTAACTGATTTGCTTGTTGCATTTGCTGCTGCTGATGCTCCATCAAAGACTGCTCCAGCAATATCCTTGGGGTGTGTCCTTCCTCGGTAAGATCAGGAATGCAGATTCACAACCAAATTTCATGTGAGCTGGCGAACAAGGAGGAGTCATTCCTGTTTCATTGAAAGGATCTCTGTGGAATTTGCGGCGACAAAGAGGGCACGATGCGTCTTTCTGTGAACGAAAAGCCTTCTTGATACAGTTGTAGTGAAAGTAGTGAGAGCACCTTGCAACAAAAATGGACGCTTCCCCAGCAGCAATAGGGTCGAGGCAAATGCAACACACTTGCAAATGAGACTCTGAAGAGATTCGCCTACTATTGACCCCATCTGCCGCTCGTTCTTGAAATGTGAGGACACGAGCAAGCTCAGCTGACACGTGAGAACGGTTTAGGCATGAAAACATTTCCGAGAATGGAGCTCCTGCATGACTTGATTGAGCTCCTCTAAAATTTTAGTTGAGCGAAAGAGCACAGCACTATACCGGTTTTTTGCTGGAGAAGAAGCTCTTTTTGCCGAGTAGCTTGAGACATCGGCGTTGCTGTAGGTGTAACCTGAATAGCCGCATCTCTAATCGGTTCTGCATCCTCCATGCCTTCAAAAATCAATTCGTTGAGTAAAAAATGAACTCCAAATTTATTTGTTTGTACCGATGTCGGACGATGAGATTGACAACATCCCGCTGTTCATGAACGTGGTAGCTCGTAGTCGTGTGTTGACGTCAAAAGACCCTGCCGGAAAATCCAGAGGAAAATGCTGCCCTCTCAGCCCTGATGCACCTTGATGATGTTGAACGGAATTTTGCGTTGCTCATGCTCAGGAAGATGAAGAGCAATCGTCTCAATACTACCGACAGAGAGGAAATGAATATTTTAAAGTGCTTTCGTTTCTTTTTGCCTTACTTGAAAGAGAGGTCCAATTTGGTACGACAATGCTCTTGCTTTCTACAAGAAAGCAATAGAGGCAAGTGGATCTGTAGAAGATGTCGTAGCTTGTCTTGCAAACCGCGCTGCAATCAATTTGTCAAAAGGTCCCACTCGTGTCCTGAATGCTGATGATGAAGGGAATCACGGAAGAGTCATTGAAGATTGCAAGAGGGCCTTGAAATTGTGCCCTGGTCATGTCAAATGCATATACAGAGCTGCCAAGTCGTGTCTTGATCTTCACCGATACGACGATGGTCTCCGGGTGTTGAGTTTGCTCAAGGTGAAGTCTTTCTGTGAGGTCCAACTCTGTAAGGAGCCACCTTTGGAGAAAGAGGTGATCGATCTCAGGATCAAGCTTCAAAAGAGATTTGATGCGGAAAATGCCAAAGTCGCTGAAGAAAAAGAACTAGCATTGCAGCAGAAGACACAGTCGACATTGATGCAAGATCTCCTTCAGCAGAGGTCGATCACATGGGGTGCAAATCACTTCGAAGAAGTTATGAAGGTCACTAACGCAATATTTTCCTAATATCCAGCGAGAGAATTTAGAACTGTACGTCGACGATAGCAATGTCCTTCATGTTCCGTTGATTTTGTTGTACGACGAGTATGGGCAAACCGTCTCTTTTTTGATGGTCTTCCTTAATCATCCAGGACATATTAAGAGATTGTATGGAATCGGATTCGGTCATATCGGTGTTGAAACAGGTTTTTGCAGAAGGACAGAGCGCGCCATGGGACGTTGATCACAAATACAAGTTGAGCTCCATCGAGCTCTATTTCATTGGAACTGATGAGGTGGGGTTGTTTGTTTTCGTTTGTCACCCCTCAAGGAATATCATCGCGTTTCGATTATGGAATCTCTTGGCAAAATGATGCGGAGTTCGAAATATATACTTCATGGCTTAGTGTCGCTCCATGTCGTTGTGAAAGGTTCTTCATTTCGAGAGCATTTTCTCTCCAATAAACCAAGATGAAATATTGTTCAGTTTACAGGTGTTCACATGTCAAGGCGATTCTTTGCCTACGCGTTGTTCGGAGTTCCAATCGCAACCACCTGCTCTCTGGGAATCTGGCAGCTCAGCCGACTGCAGTGGAAGCAGTCTCTTATCGACCAACGACTCAAGACACTTGAAGAGGCTCCCATTCCATTTTCACATGACTTGTTCGCCAAACTGTTCGTTATAATTTCACAATCCGAGGTCTTTGCGCGAGGAAGGGTTCTACAAGAGATACCTGTTGACTGGCCATTTCATTCATGATAAAGAGTTTTTCGTGGGTCCCCGGCCCGCCCCGGTACGAGGACGTTTGCCTCGAGCTGACGTGTCAGAGACACATCAGTTTGCCAAAGTCAGAATCGAATTCCGGATACTTCATTGTGACTCCGTTTACTACTGTCGAAGGGTTGCTAACGTTGTGTTGTAATAACCCGACGCAGAAAAATCGTGCTTGTCAGCAGAGGATGGATTCCGTCGCGGTTACAAGAGAGGAGTTTGAGATCGAATTCTAATGTTTCTATCTGAAAGATGTCTGACCCATGTAGGATGAAGGCCTCACATCTCTTGTTGCTGTTGCAAGACCGGATGAAGATGTCTGTGTTGTTGAAAGTCCCTGAGGCCTCCAGACGCACACAGTCATGCCTCCAAACGAGCCTTTGCGCCAACAATGGTTTTCCATCAAAAGGGACGAGATGGCGAGGCATCTGGGCGTCAACCACATCATTCCTCTTGTTGAAATAGTTCAGGGTTGGTATGCAAGCAGTCTTTTGTGATGGAGCAGAACCATCAGCGTTTCTTTCATATCCTGCAGCGAAAACAAGGGAGTCTCTGACGTCATTTTCGATTTCCCCGACGACCCATGTCATTTATGCATCAACTTGGTTTGCAAGAGGACCAAGCCATTATGATTTCGCAGGTTTGCATTGTGCGGTGCTCTCGTTGCACTTACTCGATACCGACTCAAGCGTGTACTATGAAGATCTCTCACAGCGATGCCAACGCCTTGGCAATTTTCGCCCCAGCTAGCGCATTGTTCTTGACAAGGGCAATGTCTACCTCGTTTGAATTTTGCATGAACTAAATGATTACTTGACTTCAAGGACTCTCCTTTCGTAAGCTCTGAGACCCTCTTCAACAAAAAAGGAGTAATTCTGGGACCATGGATGTTCTGCTCACTGCGACGTCAAACGAAAAGAAGACAATCAACTCTGCTTCACGAAGTGCGCACTGAATAGCATTCTCGGTTTCTGAGAAATTCGCCTCGTCCTGCATCTGTCAAACAAACGTGGATTGGGCCAACGGCCAAAGGAATGGGAACTGTGATCAACTGTCCTGACGTCATCCCAATGCTGTGGCTTGCATGAACGACACGAGCTAACTCAGAGAAGTCGTCAATACGAAATGGCGCATTTACTCCAGAGTGCCTTTGGAGTCAAATTGAACAACTTGGAAAACCTCGTGTAGAACGCTGGGACTTCATCAGTGCCCATAGCAATGACCGGGACTCCCTGCGTTTCCTGAACAAATTCAACTTCATGTAAACGGACAAACCAGGTACTCCATTGTCCTGGGTATGTCGAGAATCGCCTTCACACCAGCGCACACGACAGCGACAGGAGTGCGCCCAAGCTCTGTTAGGTCTGCAGACACATCCATGCCTTCTGTTTCAGATGCAAACTCTTAGCGCATACTAATTTCTCCACCTCGATGAACACCACCAATTCCTCCGGTTACAAACACTTTTATGCCAGCCTGCCTCTTCACCATTGGCCAAGAACGCAAACCTTATGGGCCAAGAACATGGTGCCGGATACAGTAGTTGCGCCCATTGCTTTAGAGGCCATCTGCGATTAGGGACAACGACTATCAATCAAACCACAAAAGCAATGTCCCTGCGGGACGTTTTCCTACACGACGTTCCAGCTCGTCCAAGACTATCAAGAACATCGTCTTCAAGGCCTGGCGAGTATTAAATAGGTATAGGATGCCACCCACCAATGTGCGGAACACCTTCAATGATCGCAATAGTAGCTGGAGTAGCGCCAGCCTCACGTATGATTGCTTCTACTTCTCTTGCAGTCTTCACGTTGTCCGGATATGGCATCCCATGGGAGATGATGGTGCTCTCTAGAGCTACGACCGGCGCGTTCGCAGCTAAGGCCTTCGCTACGTCAGATGCAATCCGAATCATTCCTAAATAATATTCTTTAAATTCAGATTTAACACGCATTCGAAAACAGACGCAAACGCCGCATTTACTCAAGAGACGCCTTCACATCCTCAAACACGCCTGTTGGAGTGCTCTTGTTGTCAACGTGGATCGTACGCAACACTCCCTTCTTCTCATAGAAGCCAAGAACAGGGTTC
Organism: Verrucomicrobiaceae bacterium; assembly: GCA_027487435.1. Taxonomy (GTDB): domain Bacteria; phylum Verrucomicrobiota; class Verrucomicrobiia; order Verrucomicrobiales; family Akkermansiaceae; genus UBA956. The sequence continues at coordinate 34,057 of JAIYDP010000498.1, forward strand.
GTCTGGGAGTGATATGCTTGGAGACGCTTCACTGACGAGTAAGTATGGCTATGAACGCTCTACCAAGAGTATCGACATTGTCGTCCGCACGCTGGATAAGCGGTTCCCCAGTGATCTGTCCAAATTACTGAAAAAAATGGGAACATTACATCATCCTTCATAGTTGCCTTGGGTGGATTGAATATCTTGTGATAAGAGCGACCAGAAGCAGGGTGAACAAGACGTCCGGTGACACGATCCACAAGGTCTTCGTCCTTAATGCGGAACTCGACGACACGATCGATGCTACCACCCTCTGACTCAATCATCTTGTCAAGCTACAGAATCAGCAATGACAAAAGTGCAAGACACCTTCTCAGCTTGGGGAAGAGTACGAGGGAAACCATCCAGGATGAAACCACTCTTGCAATCATCAGCCTTGATGGCATCCTTAATCAAGTCGATGACAAGCTCATCGCTGACAAGGCCACCAGACTCCATGATGGCCTTGGCCTGCTTGCCTTAAAAATCAGCGTTAATGGAGCAGATTCCAACCAACAGGCGTGCCAGCAGCAACCGCTGCACGAAGCATATCACCAGTTGCAAGATGGCACAAGCAAAACTTCTCCTTGATCTTGGGTGCCTGAGTGCCTTTGCCGCAACCGGGGGGGCCTGGAACATGAGAAAGAAAGGGGAGCAACCAACCAACAAGAATGAGGCGCTTCTTGTTGTCGTGGTTCAAGCGACGACGAACTTCCTCCAGGAGGACCGAAGTGGGCACAGACTGGAGAGAGGACATGGCAAATGCGCGCTGACCACAAATTTTAAAAGATATTTGTATCTCGAAAATTGGGCGGCGATGTTGAGAGCGATGGCAGTTCTTGCTCGAGCGGCCCCTGCAAAGCCCAAAGCAGGAGCTGGAAAAGTAAAGGCTAAGGCGGGTATGCTGTTGTGAATGAACTCACTCAATTGCTGCAGCAAAAGTCAAGAATACGGCCCCACTCGCATCTGCAGAAGTCTTGGCGAAGTCACTATTTGGAGGAGGGATTGCAAAAGGATCCAAAGATCCCTCTATTCTACCTGATGAAAGCTATCCCAGCTGGCTCTGGGAGTTAGACAAGCAATTACCTTCCATTGAGGTTGGAACATGGGGCGAACTACTTGACGAAATCAGGACTTGAAACCAAACGTTGACAATGATGTGGAATCGCTTAAACGATTTATCAAGCTAGAAAACAGAAGCAGCATTCGCTTACAGAATGCCAAGACTGCGAAGGAGTAAACAGCAATTTACAATTCGTTGTGACTGGCCCGTGTTTTGAAGTCATCATGGTACCAGTCGCACAATCTACAAAGGTTCCAGCGGTATGATGTCTCTCCAGTGATCAAGCCGTCAAATGCGTCCTTTTTTCCCTTCCAATTGAGTAGCTGAGAATACTGGATAGGATCCTTTGCAACAGCAACAAGGTGGCCAGCTAGTTCTTCCGGACTGTCAAAATAGGATGCATCAACAACGCCCCCACTCGGAAAGTAGTCCCTCCAATTAGGAGCACCCAAGTACACTGGCACCACTCCGATTTCCAAAGCGTCGTACACCTTCTCAGTCACCCAGTCATATTCGACGGAGTTTTCAAAAGCAAGAACGAAGAAATAGTCTTTCATGATTTCGTTTTTCACCTGAATTCTTTTTCGAGGATCTCTGTTCAGTTCTTGCAACGTTGCCGGGATCTCTTTGTTGTTGTTGCAGCTTCCGAAAGAATCGATTTGCATCACGCTCATCATTCGAGACATCCATATATTTCGGGTATCCCCGTGGCAATTAGAGATGAACGCACACGCTAACTTCGTTGGAAACCGCTCCCGGTGCGGACGTAACAACATTTCCATGAGATTATGCGGCACAAAGGTAGAATGCATATCGAAGTAAGCTCTTGAATATCCTAAAGTCAGATCGAAACCAAATGTTGGAAATTCTTCTCGAAGATTGGAAATGTAAGGATAGTAATGGCTGCTTTCTGAACAGAGCGAGACAATTGCTTGGCCTTCACGACGGTGTCGCGGCTGTGATTTCCTTACAAACTTGGCGTTAATGGCAAACACTAAGATATCAGACTGCGACGCGAGATGCGGTTCTCGAGAAAAAAAAACGAGAGATCCACTAGGGCATCGCTCCCACCGAGGACATCTCTGACAAGATCCAGTTTCGCACATACTACATGTTCCATCATCTTCAGTCCCATCGCTCATCACTGTCCACTCTGCAATAGAACAAGCCCGGCCGTCAACAACGGGCTCAATCCCTCGCGAGCAATTTTGAACTGAATTATACGAGACCAGGCCTTCATTGCACGTTGTATCCAAGCTATCAGTGAAACCAGCCCCAATCTCAGGTAGCTCCGCTTGAATCGTTGTAAAAATGAGAAGTACAAAGTTGACTACATTCCACAACATAACAAGTAACTCATATTCCTACATTTACCCAAGCACACACACGATTTCAGCGGACAACAAAGTCAAGAGCAACAAACTCGCAGCGCAATTCATACGCCTGGTCCTTGCAGGTAGCATCTCGGACAACTTCTGAACGTCTCCTTTGGAACCCCCTCGCTGTAACATATGGACGCAAGCATCGTTCACATCATCTTCACATCTCTCGAGTTCATCCACATACGATTGGAGACCAAGCGATGAGAGCTCTTGCTTAAACGAATGCATTGCAAGGGGTACTGCTACCCTTACCTTTTCCACGCTCACTTCTCGCGTTTTAAACACAACATCTTGAATGGCAACTTCAAGAGCATTCTGGGTTCTTTGGTACAAGTCTTCACCCGAATCCCCTTCATCAGCCTCAGTAGAAGGAGAAGCTCTTGAGATTCTGGCGATTACGTCATCTTTGGCTTCTGGATCTAGAGCGGCCCCATTCGGCCGCGGAATCATCAGCACCGTGACTCCAATCGAAGCAGCTGCTAGAGTCTCCAGTTCATTTTTCTCCTTCTCGCTGGACGCAAAGATTGCTCTGCAAAACTGCGCGATTGCAACCCATCCAGTTGCTCCCTGTGAGCTTGCAATCGTTTCTGCTGTCACGAGCAGCTCGAACGCTCTGAGCGCGGATCCAGACAATGCATGCACCCTTGCTTGCAGAATCAAAATTTGAGCCTTCACAAACGGAAGGCCTCTTGATTCTGCCAGATTCAATCGTGACTCAACAAAGGACAATGCTGCAGAAAATGATGGAAATCCCAACGAGCCTTCGCCATTGCTGCTGCCTCCTAGCACTTCCAGGATAGCAGAATAAAGTGTGAGAGAGCGAATAATATGAAAATTTCGACGAATCCTACAAGAGGGTCAGGTAAGGTTCAAAATCGAGAGGACCTCGGGTTGTCGAGAGGAATGAGGACTTCCCGGATGATCAAGGACGCCTCATCAAATCGCCCAACGCGTGCAAGAAAAAGGGCTAGCGTCGCTCCGACGTAACTCAAATCACTATTCGGCTCATATTGACGTCTTCGAAGATCTTGAAGCTCCTTTGTAACTGCTGGAAGGAGTTTTTCTGCTGAATCCATCTCGCCGATGCAGACGAGAGTTCGGAATGCCCCTAGCAAAGCAGCACGATGAAGAGCAGTCGATTTGCAGTGGCTCCCAACGAGGGCTGCCAGCGCATGGCTCTGAGCAACAGCCCCAATGAAGTCGCCGCGGACATGGAGAACCCATGACAGGTCGTTTAGGCAAGCGCATTGCCCTAACTTGTCGAACGAGGACGCACACAGGTTCAAAGATTCGCGGAGAAGAGCCTCAGCTGAATCAAATTGAGCGTTGATTGCGTGCGACAGGGCTCTACGTCTTTGTACCGTTCCCCGAATGGCATCGTCGGGTTCGCATTTTTGCCACAGATGCTTCACATCGCGGCTGAACACTGAGACCTCCGTCGCGGCACATGCACTTGTCAAAAGAAGGTGCAGCCTCGGTTGCGCCGTTGAGTTCTGCGAGCGAAAGGCTGAGTAAAATGACACCGCTTCAATTTGTTTTCCGCGCTCGGGCAGTGCGTCCATCGTCCGAATAAGTGGGTCCATCACATTAGCAAGAGCCGTGCAATCAAACTCTGGCGCTGAGCTGATCTCAGAAAAGTACCTGGGTGGCCCGGCCTCCCGCCGCAGCACAAGCAGAGCCAGGAACCGGTGGGAAGCCCATGCAATGTCCGGCGCGCAGTCGAAAAATGGACAACCGAGGAGCTGCATTGCCGCTCGAAGATGTGCCTCGGCGGTTGGCATGGCACCCAACGCCATGTACGAGATGCCAACAAGCCGCTCGAGCTCAATTCTCAAAGGCAGGGCAAAATCCATGCCACCAGAGCGAATGGCATCGAGCTCGGCGAGGCCTCGAGCGGCGAGCGAAACCGCATCGCCCCAGCAGCCAAAAGACGTTGCTTCACTCGCTGCCTCCATGAACAACTGCGCGGCTCGAGCCCTGAGGAATCAACACACAAAAAATCGTGACAAACTTCTTTCCCGATAAACTGAAGTGCCGCGCGACCTCAACAGTGACTGTGCGCAAACGAAGCGAGCGGCTCTCGGTCAAAGCTTTTGCTGCTGCTGAGTGGACAGCAGCCTGAGCATTGCGCGCTGCCGTCGAGTCGATCTCTGACCGAACAGCAGCGGAGAGAAAGCGTGTGACGTTGTCATCAGTAGGAGGAACCAAAAAGCGTGCTTCGATGAGCGAGTCCAGGATTTGATTAAGAGGAACGGAGCATGGTTCTATGATAGCCATGACGGCAGCCAACAGCCTCAAATCGACGATCACTCCCAAGGCAGCAGCTGCTCGAAGGACAGAGGATTCCTCAGCACTGCATGCGGCAGCGCGAAGCTGCACGACTGCATTAAGCGAGGCGCTGTGCAGATGGATTGGGGTTGTGCCAGAGGAGGCTGTGAGTGCCCCCTCCGACATCAAGAAGCACCACTCCGCACAACGAAATGGATGTCCTCCGGCTTGCGCTACCGCATTTTCGATGCGCCGCTGCGGGACGCCTTCACCACCCATCAGCGCTCGGGCCATCTCCGCTGCTGCTAGGACATCTAGCGGCTGGAGCTCTGTCGCACAGCAGCGATCGCCGAAGGTATCACAGATCAAGTCTTTCATAGCTGTGTTGTCGGCCCCATCAGAAGTCACCGCTGCCAAAAAGAGTACGCTAGAGGCTTGAGATCGAAGAACTTTTATGAAATCCATCGACAAAACATCGGCGAGGTCAAGGTCATCAACTATCACGCACAGCCGAAGTTGCAAATCAGCCACCAATCCACACACAACAGCGACTCCAAGCGCAGTAGCAAGTTCGCCTCGAGCATTAGGCTCCACATACCGACACGATGGATTTGCTGATTTGAACAAGCAGCTTGCAACGTCAAGATAGTCGATCAGATGTGGCGGGGTGTACTTTTTTGCTATTTCTAAATCAGAGAGCAGAGCAAAGTCCGGATATCTCTTTGCCTCTGCGATAAGCTGCGCCAGCAATGACGAAGCAACTACCCAACACGCCGTGCGGAAAAAGGCATCGCCACGGCAATAAACGACAGCGAATCCTCGTGAACGGGCCGCAAGGGAGAGATGCTCTAGTGTTCGACTCTTGCCCATCCCTTGAGCGCCTGCGACAACAAGGGCCATCGAAGATGGTTCTGAGATGTCGAAGATGCTATCAAACATAGAGACAACTTCCTGCCGGCCAACGAATGGCCCTGGAAAGACGTCTTCGGGAACGGGGAAAGGATGCGGCTCCGTTCTCTTGGTGCCCATCAGCTTACACGCCGCCAAAGAAGAAGATGCGCAAGCAGGCAGCGGGGTGAGGACGTAGGATGCGCAAATGGCTGCTGCGGTCACAGGGCAAACGAGAACGCAGGCTGATATGACGCTGTCATCCGCTTGCTCGATAGGAATGTCATTGATATCAAACTTAGACATGCGACAAGACATGTCCACCACTTCGCCAGCAAGCATAAACTCAAATCGCTCAGCCTCGCCGACCTCTCCACAAAACACAAGGCCTGTTGAGATACCAACAGATACGCGAACAGCGCCGACAAAAGGGTACTGAGGAGATGCAACATCGCCAGGGGAGTGAGTGCCTGGTTCCAAAGTCGTGGCTGTGTCAACAGCGGCTGCGGCAAAATCAAGGGCAAACCGCGCAGCACGACTGGGATCATCAACATGAGCGAAGGGAGGGGTTCCAAAAGCACCAACGATGCGCAGCCCCACCTCATCTACAAGCACGTTGGATAGGACGCCTTCAGATTTGTCAAGAAGCGATTGGGCTACGGCAAGCAGATGGTGAGCGATGGCGTGGGATGAGACGCAGGCATGGAGGTGGGGTAGCGCCAGGGTGACAATAGAGGCGCGGCGAAAGCTGGGATGGTTGGGATACGCCGATGAGGCAGCCGTTATGACAGGAAGGGGGAGGTATGAAATAGTAACGAACGACGTTGGAGGCAACGGGGACTGCGGAGCCTGAACGATCGTAAGGAGTTGCAAATGACAAGGTACCGTTTGGAGGAGGAGGGGCCGAATCTTCTCTTCGAGCGCAACCAAGTGCAAACTATTTGAGACATGGAGACAAAGAGGAGTCAACAACGTCCCCAGGGAAGCCTTCTCAATTTTGGAAACGTGAGCACGAAGAATTTCATCCTCAAAATCGTTGACATCAGCAGCCACTTGGCCAGCTGCGCACTGGTTAAGCAGCTGCCGTAGAGTTACAAACAAACGGCCTTCGATATAAAACGAAGCAACAAGGTCGTACCTGTGACGATGTACTCCCAGCGATAATCGATTCCTCCAACATGCAACCCAAACAATGGCCCTTCGGAAACGCCGCATCGCACACTCAGGTCAGTCGCAGACGTCAGTTGGAGCCCGTTAAGGGCTCCAACTAGCGAGCAAGCGCATCGAACAGCGACGTCTTTTGAAGTTGCATCGTACCATGCGACGACGATTGATGAGGCAGCTGCAAGGTTAAGGCTGGCATCGTCCAGTGTGACTGAATTTGATGACGTCCCCAGAGAATAGGCGAATGATCGAATTCGACAAGCAGAAGACGTCGCTAAGAATGCGGGCAACGTCTTCCGCACCTGAGGCGCCTCTCTTTGCAATGTGCGAAGTTGTTTCTGTTAGGCCACTTGCGATGTTCAGAATGACTTCAAGCAATGAATACGATATCTGGGCAACAAGAACTACAGCTTCTAAGGGCTCGCAGAGGCTGAACGGGCGATCCTCCCCAAGTGCAAGGATATTTGCAAGTCGGCGACTGATGAATCGAGATCCACGGGACAAGCGTCCTCCGAAAGCAGCTCTATGAAAAATCAGTACAAACCTGTAGCTCTCACGATGAAGGGTCCGTCGGTTTGAAAAACTGCGATCCATGGACACGCAAAGGGACGCTGGGATCCACGCCAGACCTCACAGCAACAGCCTTTGCGCTTTCTTGCGAAATGAGCTTCAGAGACTCAAAGAAGGCAGAGCAAAATCAGAATCCTGGTAATTGTTTCTCGTCTGCTCATATACCTCGTTTGGAAGTAATCGACGATCCTGCCCCCATCAGTCAGCCGTCATGGTCAAAAATCGCTTTCATTTTCTTGTGAGAAATATGCTTACAGCGATAGCTTTTAGGACTCAAAGAACAGTTTTCTTGCAGCTTTAGATGCCTTGCAGCGCACTTTGGAGCTTGTTGAGATAAAAGACTGTTTGTCTCATTTATTTTTAACCAATTTGTAATTCGTTGAGGGCATGTTCGCAACATGAAACCAGGATTTTCGGGCATTCTTCTCAAGCGCGGGCGAAGGCTTGGACGTCTTGTAGAAAGATGGTTTCCTCAGCCCCATTCTTGTAATGTGAAAGGTACATTACCCAGAAGGATGCGTTGCGGTACTCCAAGAGGCGCTCTGACCCGGATCCTCCTGGTTTGATTCCTCTGGATCGCTGCTCTGTTCGTTACAATTCAACCCCTTTATCAATTGGAGGTCGAGGCGGCCTGTATCAAATCGAAATCAGCTCATCTGGGAGAGAGCACGTTTTGTTTGCAGAGAATTTACAGGACTGCAAGAATTGGTTTGAGGCAATCAGAATGATCGCAGCATCGAATGCCATAGACAATGTTTATGTTGTTGCCGAGATGCTTGGTTTGGTAACGCTGCGTTTCAATGACCTTGAAGGTTCTGGCGCGTTCGGCGATGTGAAGCTTGCGCGAGATCGCTTTTCTAACGATGATTGGGCCATTAAGTTCGTGGATAAGCGCAAGCTCTCAGAATCCGACCGAAAGATGATGTTAAAGGTGGCATATCGTGCTGCTGCCTCATGACCCTTCAGGAAGTTGAGATAATGAAGGAAATTCGGCACGAGCACATTGTCCAGCTTCGCGAACTCATTGAAACGAACTCGCATTTCTGCCTTGTTATGGAATAGTGTGACGCTGTTGTCGGATGATCACACTGCAGCTTGTCTGGCGGAGAGCTTTTTGACAGAATCGTTTCTCAGAGAGAAGGTCATTATTCTGAGAAAGAAGCAGCACGTATTATGCGCGAGATTGTTTCCGCCGTCGCATATATGCACAGTCGAAACGTCATGCATCGTGACCTTAAAGTCATATTTTGTTCTCGTTTCGTTGATGGCAACAGCCAGAGAATTTTTTGATGGCGAATCGCTCTCTTGATGCCCCTTTGAAGATTGCCGATTTTGGATTTGCCATTCGAGTTGAAAAAGGCATGAAAGTCAAAGAAGTATGTGGCTCTCCGGGTTACGTGGCCCCAGAGGTTTTGAGCGAAAGTGGTTACGGACTCGAGGCTGACATGTGGAGCATTGGAGTGATTTTGTACATCCTGTGTGGCTTCGTCTCGCATCCATCTGACGCTGCAGCCTCACGGGGATTCCTCCTTTTGTCGGCGATTCCGATGACGAGTCCTTCAGGCTTACGACGAAAGGAAAATATGAACTGCGCCCTCTGCAGTACATTAGTTCCGCTGGGAGGGACTTGGTGGTGATGTTGCTGCAAGTAGACGCCAGTCGTCGTTTGACAGCGGATGAATGTCTCCGGCATCACTGGATGACGGTTCGACATGTCATTTGGATGATAACTCTTCAGGGTGAAACGGCTCCTGAGAATCCACTTCTCTCTACGCAAGAGAATCTCAAGAAATTGCTTGCTAGACGTCGGCTTAAGGTAGACTTCAAAGTGTACTTAAATGACGCTCGACAGCGCGCGATTGTTGCCACGGTCGCTACAACAAAGATGGGGTTGCTTGTGAAACGGAAGAGTTTGGACCGCAAGAGCATGGAAGGACGCCAAGATTGATAGGGATTTCGTCACCATTTGTACATTTTGTTCATTTTCATATCGAAGAGTATTCATCGCTGTGTGCCTACCCCCCCTCGCCGACAAAGGGAGCCAGCAATGGGCCCAAGAATTCGGTGTCAAAATAGAGTGAGCCATCAGCCGGGCGGAGATACCTTGCTCCAATCAAAATGGTGTCGATTAGCGTCCAAAGACCCAATCCCCCAAACGTGAATAGCTTGAGGAAACCAAGACCAACGTGTCCCAAGTAGAACCGATCAGCTCCGAAACCGCCAAGCATGACGCTGAGAATGAATGCGGTGGACCAACTAGAGCCTGTTGTGAAGTCGCATTTGCCCAGTTTCGGAAAAGTCCTATTTCCTGTTTGCGAGTCAATACAAAAGCAATCGGTTTAACCTAAACAGAGAACGCTGTCACTGGTTTCGCACGTCATCAATGATCTTTGGCTGGAGGTAGAGCTGCATGGACCATGTGGACGACAATTGTGCAAACTAGCAGAAATACTGTAGCAGTACAAACAAACGAAAGGCCGATTGAAAGTTCGTGGGCCCTGACCATCAGACATTCCAAACACAAATCACCCAGCACGGGATGTTCGAAAATGTTGTACAGGAAATGTTGAACACTTCCCCGAAAGAGCAACTTGAGGGAAACTGAGAGCATGTACTTAAATTGAGGGCCAGATTCTCACAGCGCGGAATCTATCCTGTCAGGATGATTATTCGACTTCAAACGCTTAGACAGAAAGCGGTGGATACGAAAAGGAGGACCAACAAATGTGGATAAAACATCCAAAGTCAAAAGTACACCGTAAGATGATTCGGCGAAGCTTGTCCAATGCAGCGCTTGTGAAGGACTATGCGTTTGAAGTACGGACCCTTGCGCGACGCGTCACATTTTAGCTTGCAGGCTCCGCCATCCGATTTGGGAAAGGCGCCACCCGAGAAGTTGGCTTTGACTTGAAAGATCTTGGCGCAACGCGAGTGTTGGTGCGAACTCATGTTGCGTCTCTCATACGTCAGGTCGTCACTGACAAGAATTTGAAGTCTACTGTGTCCGTTTCCAATGCTCTTGAGAGCATAGATGACCGCAAGACGATTCGATTCACCGTTTTCGACGACGTCCGCGTGGAACCGACGGATACATCATTTAAGACGGCTATTCGCTTTGCTCAAGAGCATGGTCCCTTTGATGCCTTCGTTGCCATCGGAGGAGGGAGCGTAATGGACACTGCTAAAGCGATCAATCTCTACACGACGTATCCTCCAAAACACTTCCTTGTGCGCCATTCTCCCGACCTTCCTAACATACAGGATTACGTCAACCCTACTGTTGGCAAGGGAATCCCAGTCCCTGGTCCATTGAAGCCTCTCATTTGCATTCCCACGACAGCTGGGACTGGATCGGAGACCACAGGCGTCGCCATTTTCGACTATGAGCCACTCCATGCGAAGACCGGCATTGCCCATCGGCGTTTTGTAGCGTATTCAGAGTCTGAGAATTCAGGGCTTAAGCCTACGTTGGGAATCGTTGATCCGGACAACACTGCAACTCTGCCTCCATCGGTCGCAGCGTCTTCAGGATTTGATGTTCTTTGTCACGCCCTTGAGTCATATACGGCCATTCCCTTTGACCAGCGCCCACGACCCGAAGAGCCTCTCCTCCGACCTGCGTACCAGGGTTCTAATCCAATCAGTGACGTTTGGTATTCTTGAATTATATCGATTTTTACCCTTGAAAAGGTCGCTCACAGCATTACAAATGCTGTCAAAGTGGATGGCCCGCGCTGTAGAGCATCCCGAGGACGAACTAGCGAGGAGCCAAATGCTTCTTGCTGCAACTTATGCTGGAATTGGTCGCAGCTAATAGGCAATCCACCATTGATTCTTTTAGGATTTGGAAATGCGGGCGTTCATCTCGCTCACGGCATGTCCTATCCCGTGTCGGGCCTCAATCCAAAAGGGTGCCCATTGCGCACGCTGAACTGATTGAAGGTGGCGCCCAGCCGAGGGATACTGCCAACATCACCCTCTTATCCCGCACGGTGTCTCTTGTGTTCTGAACGCCCCTGCTGTTTTCAAATTCACAGCAAAGTCCAACCCGGAGCGAGTCTGTTGTCTCCTGTAGTCCCTCATGCTGTAGCACTTACGAGTTGCGGAGATGATGGGTGCTGACATTTATAACAAGAAAGACTCTGATGCAGGTTGTCCCTTGTCAAGCACCATCAATTTCTAGGTCTGATTCTGAGCGACCGAATAGTCGCAATGATGCAGAGAATGAAGATCCCGAACGGACTTCAAGCGATAGGCTTCGAAAAGCACCACGTGTGCGACCTTGTCAAAGGAACTCTACCTCAGCATCGTGTGATAAAGCTGAGCCCTGTTGCTGTCTGTGCCTATGACCCATGCATTTGACTTCTCAGGTTGGCGAAGCGGAATTAGAGCACTTGTTCCACGACGCTATGAATGCGTGGTAGTATATTCACTTATAAGCACATCATTCATACGTTACAAACTGATGCCGCGGCCTATCAACGGATAATTATGACTGGGAAAGTCCCAGCGGCTCGTGTCCGTAACAGAGCTTGGAAGAACAGAAAAGACAATTGAGCTCGACGAGACCAGACCGCTTGCCTTCAAGGATCTTCGGGCGAACCCTACTTGCAGATGATCCCCTTCCAACCCCCCCACCTTTTGCAATGGACATCAATTCGGCGAGAGGGGTATAAGTAAACCGTGAAGAAGGAACCTTTGGAAAACTTTTCAATTGCAAGTGAAAGCTTCGATCGATTGCTAACACAACAATCGCAAATATCACAATGATGTTAACAGAGACGATGAGAATGGTCACTGCGTCCATGTGACCTGTTAACAGATATTAAAATTGAGTTCAGTATCGATGGGAAACGAGAGAGCAACTTCGGAACAAAAGCTTGTAGGTTTCAGACAGCATTGCTCACGTACTCAATCTTAAAACGATTGCTGATGATGCTCTCCGCAGTGAATGACCTATGCAATGTAACCATTGCTGATTTGACCACTTTTGTCCTCATGAGATCTGACTCCTGAAAGGGAAACGAGTATTTCAGGAAGGGAGAATACGATGAAGCAATCAAGCATTATTCTCTCAGTTTGGAAGTGGACTCTAAGAATTCGATTGTTTTTTCTAATCGAGCACAAGCGAAATTGCATCTACACAGGTTGATGTTTTGAATGACCGCATTCTCATTGTAAGGTATGAAGCTGCCGAACTGGACTGCACTGCAGCAATATTGTTGGATCCATTGAACATGAAGGCCTTCTATCGTAGAGGGGTGGCCCGACATTCGCTCCAACGATTCGACGACGCCGCAGAAGGTCAACGATCTTGTCCATGATTTTCTTCCTAAGTTTTCAGACTACAGACATTGCCTCCAGTTGGAACCGTCAAACGATGCTGTGGTGACCAAATTGAAAGAGGTTGAAAGACTCGTCAAGAACTTCCCACTCAATGCCACACCGCTCGCACCCGAGGACAGAGTAACTGAACTAGGCCCGCGCCATATCTCTGAGCTTTTTAGAATTTCATTCGATCAGAGCCAAAGAAAGTGAAAGATTGCCTGAAGTCCTTGACGCGACCTGGCGATCTCGATTCGGATACGATGCGCAAGTCTCTGTCTTCCCTTTCAGATCTCCTCTCCAATACGGCAAACGCTCAGGTTTTCCTCAGCGATGGCGGTCTACGATGGATCTCGTTCTTCTTCAAGTCGTCTGGCGACACCGAAGTGACTGACGCACGTCTCCCAAAAATCATGATTATCGGCGTTTCGTACGTTGTCTGCATTATCACCGACCATAGCCCGAGCGTCATCAACATGCTGACCCTTCCGTGCCCTCTTCTCTCCTACACGTTTGTCGATGCGCTGGGCATGTTGTTCGCTGCATGCCACACCTCGTCTCGGTCTCTTGAAGAGCAGAGAGTCATCCAAATATCCCTCCTCCGTCTGTACTCCTCCCTCGTGTCAAGTAGCGCCGACATTTCCGTTGAGTTCGCCCGGAATGCAAACGTTTCTGCAGTGGCAACCAAGTTGCTCTCATCATCCGAACTCTCTGACATTCCTGTGCAAGTGGCACTCACAGATGTTCTCCTCTGTGTAGCGAGTCCGTTGGGGCTGTGGACTCAAGCGCTGTGCAACATGGATTTCATGAACGGCATGGTGTCCTGTCTTTCAATGTGCGTCGAAAATATTTTGTCTATTGACCACATGCCCATTTTGTTAAATCTACTCGGGACCTTCTACGCTTTCGTTGCGAAGGACTCATCCGTGCCCTACCTTTTGTCACGCGTGAGAAGTTTCTCCGCTGTGGTGTTGCGTGTGGTTGAACATTTTTCATTGGTGGGCTCCTTCGAGACTGCAGCTCAGGCCGCGTGCTTTCGTTGTGCCCTTTGCATCCTTCGCAAGATGATCGTGGCCCATGATCAGCTCCAATTTTTGATCGATAGCGACATATGCAGCATGCTTTGCCGAGTCCTCGTGATGCCGTCACTTCATCGCAATGACGTCGAGTGCGTTGTCCAAGTCTCTTGCTTGGTGTTCCTGGGTGATTTCAGTGTTTCGGAAGGTGGACAGCAGGCTCTTCGAGCCAGCTGCTTGAGCGACGTTCTATGTGGCATGTCGTTGCCAGTTCCTTCGAGTGATGCTATTATGTATGCGAGGACAACGTTTATCACAGAGGCTTTCACTCAATGTCTGATTGGATCGAAGGACATATTGCCGATAAAGGATGACTGCATTGGAGGAGCGCCTGCAACGATCTCTCAATACATGGATGCAGCGTATTTGATCACGCGGTATGTGCAGATATCCAAGATTACAACTGTTGTTCTGCTGGACATGATCAAGAGGTTGGAGGAGAACAACAATGCTGTGGTCCGCTCGCCAGGCTTGTGTTTTACCTATTTGAACTTTTTGGAGAGATTGCAGACGGAGCTATCGACAGCGGAATGGTCTTGGTCGGTGGACACGCCGATTTCGTCTGGTACCCGCATCCGTTAGATTCATGACCACTCAGAGAGTCAATTTGTCACAACGTACAGGGGAGTGTCGTCGTCGGATATCGGTGTGTGTGTCATGGAAGTTGCCGCTGAAAATGATGACATGCTTGGGAAAATTCCAGGTATCTTCTATCAAAGAATCCGATGACCAGTTCAGGTGGAAAGTCTTTTTCCGGTTTCTGCTTCTGTTGCTTGCCATTGTTTTCACGAGGGAATGTCCATTTTTCAAGAGATCTCGCTGAGTGCTTCGCAGCGAAGGCTAAACAATACTTGTCGCATCAGAGGACAGCTGTACAGTGAAATTTGAATCGTTGCTGCACAAGAGTGGCGGACGTGGATAGAATAAAGGAGGCTACGAAGGAGCAACGAGAAGGAGTGCTACCAATCGTCACACCTCGTCTAGAGGGACCGTGTTGAAATTTGAGCTGTAGTCATCATTATTGTTTAGCTAAACAGCTTGAAATAGCATGAGGGCGGCCCTTGCAGGACTGCTCCTGTTTTTCTTCGCTCTGGAATCTGTGAGGACGTGGGAGAGTCTGGACTCGGAAGATGCCACTATGCTTTCGCTTGCTGGCAGTGGAATTGACGACGATTCCTCCTCCAGCGAGTCGATCGAATCCATGGAGGACGCGGTGGACAGCAGCAACGATAAACAGCAGTCAAGAGGAGATAACTTTGACGATCGGCATGTTGGTGGATATGGCTCCATGACTGCCATCGCCAGGGCTCGCGATGATGAGGCTCGTCGGAGGCAAGAAAGTGAAGCGCGTGCAGTGCGAGAATTTGAGAAGGCAGAAGAAGCTGCGATCAGGGAGTCCAGAGAGCAAGAGCGCCAGAGGATGATTAGGAGGCGCCAAATGGAAGAAGAGGCCGCGAGAAGAGCTGCAATGCAAGCAGAAGCTGAAAAAAGGAGGGCTTTCGAAGCGAATAAAAAGTATTGGGCAGCCAAAAGGAAAGCTGAGGAGGAGTATCGTAAGAAGGTTTCTGAGCGAGATGCCGAGATATCACGACGTCAACGAGAGGTATCGCTTTGCAAACCTTGTCATCCATTTTGATTATTTTTTTTTGCTACGTTCCATCTATTTCTGACCTTGTAGACTGTCCAGAATCATAGAGGCGTGGAGATACGCGTAAAGGTGCACAAGAAGACGGATAGGATTGTTATCCCATTTCGGGGAGTCCTATTTAAGCGCCCTTCTTTCATGCAGCCGAATATTCCATTCAATCGAATCCCTGGTCTAGAGAAGGCAGCCAAGAGGAGGCGCCGGATTTCGAAGAGGCGGGCGAAGCAGACGAACAATCGAAGTCGCCGCAAGTAGTCATTTCGGCTGGCGTCCAATGCTTTTCGCATCTGCTGTTATTGTGCTGCATGTAAAATAAATGAAATGCGATCTTTATCCTTGCGATTTATTGTGCGGCTTGTAAAAAGAACTGCGCTCAAAAGTATGTAGGATTTGCTGTTTAATTTCGATGGAGTTGCAAATAGTTGAAGACGACGATGGGAACCCGCTTCCGGGAAAGTATGTGCCGCCTCCTCCGAATCCATCGGCAATGGATCTTGCAAGAGCGAGTAGAGCAAGACCGCAGCTCTCCCCGCAATGTTTGGTCGTTGCTGTTGCTCAAGGTAATTCCGCAGTGTCTCTGTAATTTCACGAGATGAATTCCGAAGAAAACATTTGGGGCCATCATTGAGCCCCCCAGGTCATTGGACTGCCAAGACTCCACCACCACCACCTGGAGAGTCTAACATTCCCACCGGAGTTATCTTAAGAGGGCTCCCACACAATTGCACTGAGGAAGAAATCACTTGCCTTTTCACAGAGTTCAAGATAGAATGCAGTGCAGTCACCCTTATGGTGCAGCCAGATGGTTGGCAAAGCGATATCGCATACGTCGATTTCAACAGTTCTCGGGAAGCAGTCTTGGCAGTCAACAGAGCAGACCTAGGACGGGTTCGAGGAAAGGTTGTTCGAAGCTATCTTCGAGCCCGTCGATACATCCCAATGCCACTACAGGCGATTTTGCCGCATCTCTCACCTCTCAAAAGGTGAGGAATGCAAGAAATGGGCTCCAAGGTTGAAAAACAGTCTTTTAAGGTTGAAGGGATCAAAGGTGCGCTCATTTGAATGAAGCGGTGTTGGGGGTATATGGTCGCTGAGTGGTTGCCAGTTGTAGACAGTCGTCTGGTTCTAACAGTAAATTGGACCAATTGTGGGGCGGAAAAAGCTGTGCGCAGCATTCGACCGCCTCTCAAACGTACTAAGTACTTCTGACTAGAATGAGGCTCGCTCTGTGCGTGCTTGTTATTGGATTTGTCTTTGAGGCGTCTGCAAGAAGCGTCACTTTGGCATACGAAATTGCACCTCCATTTGTTGTCAACACATCCGCTGGTATAGGAGGCGCTGCAGTTGATGTCTTCTCATTTTCTGCCTTGCTAAGCAATTGGACCTTCTCTTTCCGAGACTATAAGACCCTTTGTCCCACATGCACTCGGCCTGAAGAAGCTCTTGGGCGGGGAGCCGATTTCGCTTTCTCAATGTCACATGAAAGCTCTGAGCTTGAAGTTCGATACGACAGAAGCTTTCCTTTCTACGAATCCTTTTACCGCGTCATGGAGCTCTACAATGGGGATCGCCTTGACGTTAGACAGTTTGACCTACCCATTAGTCTAGTATGCATTCTTTTGATTGTCTGCTTTGCCACCGCAAACCTCCTCTGGTTCGTCGACATCTTATTTGCCTCCTCAGCCGAGGCTATTTTTTCTAAGAATTATCGAAAGGGCATATTTGACTCTCTTTGGCTCATCATCACGACTGTGGCTACTGTAGGGTATGGAGACCGCTGCGCAACGACAAAATCAGCCAAAGTTATGTCAGGCAAGCACGCTGAGCCGTCTGACGTTGCAGCCTCATCAACCTCATGTGCATCGGAGCCGTTCTCTTCAGCGTCGTTTCTGGTGGCTTCGCTTCGGGCTTTTCTGTGCTACAGACATCCCCTCCCAAAATATCCAGTGTCGCTGACATGGCCAACAAGAGGCTTGCGACGCTGCCCGTCGTCTCGGTCATTTCGTACCTGAAGAATGTCTCCTTGGAACCTCTTGTCACTCCCAACGCCTCTTTTGCGCAGCAGGCTG
Organism: Verrucomicrobiaceae bacterium; assembly: GCA_027487435.1. Lineage (GTDB taxonomy): Bacteria > Verrucomicrobiota > Verrucomicrobiia > Verrucomicrobiales > Akkermansiaceae > UBA956. The sequence continues at coordinate 51,528 of JAIYDP010000498.1, forward strand.
TTTTGTCGTCGGTTGTCGCTGGGCTTGTGTTGGATGAGCCGCTTCTTCGGCAAATCCAGTCGTCGTCGTCGTCGAGGATGCGAATTACCGCCTCGCTTCCGTTGCGAAGAGAGTATTTTTTTGTCGCTCCTAGCAATAGCACGTTGCTGCGAGGTCTTAACACGGGAATCCTCTCACTTAGAGCGGACGCGGTCCCGTACTCGGCTTACAACTCAATTCTTGATCGATGGCAAATAAGCGTCATCAAGGAGCCGCTGAATGCGCCGAAGAGCGGGCTGAGTGGATGGGTCATCATTTTTCTGATTGTGGTTGGCAGCGTGACAGGCTTTTATGTTGTCATCATAACGGCGCATTGGATTCGATCGAATTGCCGTGAGAGGAGTCTGAGGGGGGGTCGGGCGGCACATGCGGACTCAGACGATTCGATACTGGCATCGAAGGCCCTTGCTGTGGCGGAGACGCTCGCCCTGCAAAATCGCTCGCTGCGGAGCAGTCATCGAGGGTAGTTTGTGGTAGTTTGTGGACCATGGTTCGCTATCATTGAGCTTTTCTCCCATTTCAGGACAGTACGACCTGAATTGAACGCTTGTACTCTTGAGTAATTCAAATAGTACATATTTAACCCGATATAACGATACATCCTCAATTGAATAGGAGAGGGTCTTTCAGCGACGCATTCGTAATTGCCTCCGCTTTAGTGTCAACAGAGAAGGCACATCACGCAACCTGACACATCGATATCATAACGAAGATTCGTAATCTTGAAGCCGCTAAAAAAATCCCTTACACAGATGAAAGTCATGACGATTAAGAACACTCTGACCACAAGTGAGAGTGCAACTACGTCATCAGTCGGCAATCAAAACCAATTCCCACTGATAGCGAGTGCGCCGCCTCTCACAAATATATCCGACGGGGGCATGTGAGCGGACGTATCTTCCATGATGAGAGTGTATGTGTACATGCCAGTGTAAGCTGCGCATGGTCAGAACAAAAACAACGGCAAAAACCTGGAAAGACGGCGCAAAGAGAAGCGAATAGCACTGTCATGATGGTCCTCTGCTGGCGGACCTGAGGATTTAGTTTGGATGAAGGGGCGGAGACTGCATAATAACCCCAAAGCATGCCGATCGGGTGCATGACGGCAATCCCGATGGCCCCAAAGAAGAGAATATGGCCAGGCTGGATGATGTTCTTGACATTGAAAGCAAAGATGAGAAAGAGAATGATGACAATAAAGTCCAGGCGTAGCAGCGCAAGCCAGGCCAGCCAACGGAAAAAGACAGCTATGCAAAATGAGAGAAGAATGCTGAATGGAGACCTCTAAGTCGGGGATTCATACCAGCCCGTAATAGAACAGTCCAGTCGAACGTGCGCGCCAACATGGGTGCAACGATTATCATGCCAAGCAAGGTCACGGCGATGACGATTACTGTCGAGATCGTCAAAGTGAGAGGAACAAGGGACATGGAGGAGCAAGATTCGCCAAAGTCGCGCCGTTTCACGATGTGGAGAATGGTCAGAGCGAGGCTTAAACAAGACGAAAGAATGCTGACCATAATTTGAAAAGTGTTGCAGTTTAGAACAGCATCTGCTGAGATGTAGACGAAAAAAACGTTAATAGCAAGAAAGCTGATATCAAGCGCTCTAACAGGGGGGCACGAGGCCGATTGGGCAATGCATACTAAGCCGAACGCTATGCACATAACAGCTTGGATGGACACAAGCGCAACAAATGCACGGCCAATTCGCTTCGTATTTTTCCACTTCACCTTCGCAACCTTGTAACGGAACCGAATCCACTGTGAGCCCCTCCGTGTGGGGTCACCAAAGACGGAACCTGCTCTTTCGTCCATTATGTAACGAATATAAATTCGGAACTAGAGCACTCTATAGTACAAAAAGAAACATCGCATTACATATTTTCAAGACGCAACAAGATTTCGGGAAACCGAGGACGTTGCTGCGGAGCTTGCAGCCAGCAGTCTCGGATGAGAGCGACAAACTGTTGAGGGAATCCCCGAGGCAGAATGGACGGCAGCATCGGTCGCATGCCGTGATAGCCAACCAGGCCTACAAGTTGCAGGCTTTCCTTGTCCGCCCATGGCACTTCCTTCGTAAGGACCTGCATTGATGAATCGAAGTAAAGCACGTTATGACCTCCCAACACAAGATTGCGAACGAGTACACATCAACTCGTTCGTCGAAGGGCTGGCTTTGCAGGATTTCTGGAGCCATCCATGCCGGACTTCCAGCTGCTCTCGCAGAAGAAATCGTGAGCGATTTCCTAAATGTCGCAAGACCGAAGTCGCACAATTTAACAGCACCTGATTCGTCTATCTGCAAATTTCAGAAGTCAGAGACAACTCGAATACCAAAACGCTAAAGAGTTAGAAACGGTGGCATCAAACGATACTTTGCGCTTTTGATGTCGCGATGAATGATTGGAGTTTCGCGAGAATGTAAATAAACTAGCCCTTTGCAAACCTGTCCACTCAGTCTGCGACTGCATGCGCCAACTTCTATCAGTGCGCGACGGCAAAGAGGCCACTCTACATTTCCGGCAGGGTGGTGGAGAATCTGGTACAAATTTCTTCCCTTCACGTATTCGGTGATGATCGCGTAGTCTGAGAGTGATGCGCCGATGAATGCGACAACGTTTTCATGGCGCACAGTTCTGGAGGATGAGTCAATCAACGACGAGGGATCCCATACGAGAGGACTTTGACTTCCATTCCGAAATCAACGATGTCTTGCTTCGTCGTGATCATCGTGTCGTGCATGACTTTGACAGCAACAGTCTGGCCGCCATACTGAGCCCTGAATACATTGGCAAACACTCCGCTGCCAATCTTGTCCCCAAGCTTAAGATGCCTCAGAGGGATGTGCAACGACGACAAGTGTGCTGCTTTGTAAATGAGGAAAAACACAACTAACATAGCTCTGGCGGAACCAGAGTTGGCTGTGCGACGACGTGGAACGGTACGAGGGATGAAGTCACGATGGTCGGTTGGTGTGCGACAGTCTCAGCGGCTGCACTGTTTGACGCCGACTGGCTCGGCGCAACAAAGGCAGGAATGCGAATAGCCTCGGGCATTGCGTCGATTTTGGAAGGCTGGCTGACAAGCGTGTTGAAGTCCTTCACTTCTCGTGTATTTAATGGAGGCTCACTGTCAGAAAATTCTTGACCGAGTGACCGAGAGACATGCGATCGCGGAGCTGACGGATCAGGTCACACACCCAAATGGAACTCTGAAGTGGGGATGCATCAGACATCAGTGAGCTAACAGGAGTGGACCTTTCCGACCTGTCAATTAGTGCTCGTAGAGATTGTGCTTACGCGATTGAGCCTTCCGCAATCGAGGTCAAATTCAAATTCTGCAATCGTGACACCGTTGCCAGAGCACTCTCCCGAATATCGTCCACATCACGGCGAGTGGAAGCAAGTCCTACGGATGCAAAGCTTGTTGAAAAACGAGAGGCCGACGGTCTCTCCAATTCACTCACCCCATCGTTGGGGAAATTCTTGAAACGAATCAAATATGTGTCTCTGATCGGCTGAGACGTCGACACACGAAACACGCGAGCTACAAGCTCTTCGCTTGCAACAAACTGCATAGTTCAAATTCGCAGGAAGGATGCTCACAACAAGGATTCCGTTTGGCTCCAACAGACCGTAGAGCGATTGTCTCAGATCCTCGGGGACTGTGGCACACACAAGAACGCGATCGTATCGCTGCGCCGAGGAATCGATGTGGAAACAGTTGCACTTTGTAACGGTAATGTTGGACCCCGCCATCCCACACGAGGTCAAGCAGTTTCGAACATTTGCCTCAGAAAAGGAGACGATATCGTCGGAGATATCTATACCGTGCACAATTCCAGACTATTTTCGATTAGAAGCGTCAGGAACCGAGAACCTGGCCGACAAGAAGGGCGGCGATCGCAACGGAATATCCGCTACCACATCCGACGCAGAGAACTGACATGCCCGTTCGAATATGAAGAAGCGCCATGCATTGAGCAATAAGACTTGGTGCGCTGTCGCATGAGTCCGAGTAAGAGGAATCTCTCACCACATGGTGAATCCCAATATCGTACGGATGGGAAAATCATTGAACGCAAACTCTTCTTGGCCCCTAGGCACGAATTTCTCTCTAGATACAACCGTCATCGCGTGCATAAGGTCCGCATCCCTGCATGTTCCGCTGTGCGCAAGATAGAGCAGCATTTCATGATTACTTCGTAAATTGTACTTGAATAAATCGCCTCTAATGGGACCAACTGAAGCTAAAAGCAGCCCTCCAGATGGCTTCCGCGCTTCTGCTTCTTCTTGAATTATCATCTTATCTATATCAGCAATGGTGAGTCCAGTGGTTTGCGGTTTCAAGGGGGCAGACACCGGCTTTCGAGGTGTTTGGGCTGCCTGCCTTTTAACCTGGGGGATGCCACGGTTGAGAAGGTCGGGGGTAGACATTGTTGGTGCGGTGTACATTTGAAGGGAAGTGATCGAAGAGAGCCGTGGCGCTTGGTAGTTTACAGGGGCTCGAGGAAGGTTCGGGCTCGATGGGGCCTTGCGAGGAGAGAGTTGGGCCATTGGATTAACATACTGTACACTTCCAGAGTAAAAATACGGAGGATATTGCTGATAAGCCATCCTGCATCTCCTGTTTTGCTGTACCTAACAGACAATCAAAATTTTGTTAAACCTGCCTTAACGTTTTTCGTGATGAGAGTGGAAGGGGCAAATAATGCAGGAAATTTAGTAAATTTGGTTCTAACAGATGGTTTCAGTGCTGAGCTGGTCGGCTGTTTTATATTATAGTACTTTCGACCTTCTGTTAAATCATGAGTAGCTCAGACCTCTTCGTCCGAAATCTGCCCTTTGATGTTACAGACGATGAGTTGCTGAACATTTTCTCAGACATTGTGCCAGTGAAGAGAGCTTTTCTGATCCGTGACAGGTATCTGCTCGCTCTCTTGTCTAATTTTGCAAGGGGCAAGAAAGAAGGTCCACACAGAGGATTTGGTTTCGTTCAGTTTGCTCTTGCGGTCGATGCTGAGAAGGCATTGTCTGCTTTAAATGGCACGAAAATCAGGGATCGCAAAATCTGTGTAGATTTTGCCAAAGCGGCGGAAAAAATCGATCCCGGCTCGAATCGCAAATCGAAGCCAGCTACAGCGCCTCCAGATGTCTTACCGACTCCAAAGCAGCTGGAGCAACCGAAAACATCTCAACAAGCCCAGGAGCAGACTAAAGATCAAAGCTTGGGAGCGGTAGAACAAACTACCACAACGTCAACCAACTCGACACGCCCTCCAAAGAACTTGCGGAATGCGCTGAAAGTGCAGGGCTCTTTGCTAGAGCCAGTCAGCGCTAATGCGGTAGAAGCTTTCAGCCCAAAGGAACTTGTGGCACCTGGACGGAAGACCCCTGCAAGTGTCGTTCAACAAACGTCTGACCGAAAACAAACTCCAGCTGGCGCCGCTGTCGTTGCAACAAAGCCGATCCAACCTGTTGTCACAAAAAAGGCGCAAGCTACGAGGTACTGTCTCTGGGGAGTGGGCTTATGCAGAGCAGGAAGCCTCGTGATTCTGCGTCAGATCCGAATGCAAATCGCGTCATTGTCCGAAATCTGCCGTTCAAAGCGACAGAGGCGGACGTCAAAGCTGCATTGAATCGATTCGGGACCGTCCGGAGTGTTCACATCCCTCTGAAGCCAGGCACGTCATTGATGAGGGGGTTTTGCTTTGTTCAAGTGAGCAATGGTTTGCGCCTCTGATGTGGCAAGTTCGAAAAGGCGGCTGGTGCTCAAAAAGCTGTTGCCGATGGAACTTCCGTTTCCCTCTTGGGTCGTGTGGTGGCAATTGACTCGGCCGTGCCAAAAGACAAGTACGCGGAGGCCTCAACAGGGGCATCTGCTCCAGAAGAGAAAGAGGAGTTACTGCAGGAAAATGAATCTGCTTTGGGGAATGAGATGGTTCCCCCTGACGAAGACGGGGACGATGAAGGAGGAAGTGACGAAGATAGTGATGATGAGGTGTTGGATGACGAGGAGGATGCTGACGGAGATGACGGTGGAGCTGAGGACGATACAAACGAAAGCAGCAAGCAGCCATCTCTGGGTCGGACTGTGTTTCTTCGAAACGTCCCGATCGAAGCTAGCGAGGATCAAATATCGGAGCTGTAGACGTAGTCCGGTTGTCTGCGCTCATAACGTTAGGTTTGCTCAATATGGGCCGGTGGAGTACTGCAAAATCGTCATTGACATAGACACCCAGCGCAGCAAAGGCAGTGGTTGGGATTTGGCAAGTTGTCTCATCACGGTCGCAGCGTTTGTGTGTTTTCGGACGCCCAAGGGAGCTGCCGCGGCCCTGGAAGCGGGGCGGTCAATCCGCTCACAGCCTCTCTCACTCCCACAAGGTTCGACGCAGCAACTGAAGGGTTCGACTCGCAGCAGCCGAAGACGAAGAACCCTGTGTTCATGTCGTTGCTGACGGAGGGACGGCGAAGCGGGATTCACATGATGGGGCGTCAAATCATTATCGACGCTGCGGTGGAGGTCTCTCTATTTGATATCTGACGATAATAGATAGATAAATCATCCGCAAAGAAACTCGTTTGCAACGCAAACCATGAAGCTGAACGCGCAGGGTGAACAGGCGAAGGCGAAAGAGGACCGTCGGAACATGGCGCTTGCACGCGAAGGCCGTTGAGGGGCCCATATTTGCATTTAACTTTTTGAAGTCGACTCTGGAGATAACATCGGGCAGCAGCTTTCTCCTCAAGACATCGCGATGAGAAAAATGGCTGTTCGGACAATTTTGTGTACCTCCTCATATCCTAGTGGCGGCAAAAGCGCAAGCGGCTTGAGAACCCTAACTTCAAAGTGTCAACCACAAGGCTGTCCGTCAAGGGCTTGCCCAAGCAGGTTCATCGTGCTGTAGAACATCTCACGGCGCAGCTGTCAGAAAAGGAGCTCAAGGAGATCTTCGTAGAGGCCGCAACGGCACAAGGCCGCAGCGTTGGGGGCTTTCGGCAAGTCAAAATCGTACGGGACAAAAGCCGTAGCGACGGCGACGGCAATGCGAGCTCCCGCGGGTGAACATTCAGTCCTTGCCGTCAATTTTTTCTTATCATTGGCAATTTCAATGACGGCGACAGCTTTGGGTTTGTTGACTTCAAGTGGGCTGAAGATGCGTTGGCAGCTTGCCGCCGCGTCAGCAATCGTGGGTTCAACTTTAGTTCATAACATGGCAGCAAAGTTCTCACACGCTTTATTGCGAGGACGTCGGTCGGATTTTGGCGTTGGCATTTCTGATGATGCCACAGGTTGTTGGTCGACTTCGCGTTGGAGGACGTGCGCGAAGTCCATCGTCGCTTGCAGCGGGTGGAGTTCCAAAAGAAGCGCGCTGTCGAGGCGCTGTGAGCCGTACTGACGTCGACAGAAAACCTCAAAAAAATTCGACGAAGAACTCGGAGACGTTGCAATCGAGAGGAAGAGGTCTCTTCTTGACTTACGATCTAATCGAACAGAAAGCTGGCGCAGCACCGAGAGGGTTCCAAAGGCAAGGGGTCGACAACAGCGGAGGCGCAAGGAGAGGAGAGAGCTCCGAAAGCAGCCAAGAAGGAGACAAGCGACGACTCGAAACGGCACGGAAAGGCCGAGAAGAAGGGGAGGGTGGAATTGTCAAGCCCAGTGCCAAAGAAGCGCCAGCCTGAGAGCGACGCAAGAGGGCAAGTAGATGTGAGAGGGGGCCGGGATGAAAAGAAGAGGCCGTTCGCGGAGCAAGGGGATGATGGGGCGAAGCACCGCCGCAAGAGGCCATCGAAGGAGAAAGACAATTTTGACAAACTCGTCACGACTTACAAGTCGCAACTGTTTGCAGCACCGCAAAAGGGAGGGAAGTGGTTCGACGAGTGACGTGATGCAGCTTGACGTTTGTAAGAGTACAAATGTAGAAAGGACGCGCTCATTGCAAAAAGAGCCTCCGCAGCGTGGCGACGCGGCTTGCGATCGAGCGCTGTTGTAGCCAATTGTAGCCGTACTGATCCGATTGCATCCTCGAGATTATGGACGCAACCCAAAACGTGAAAGAGCTGACATTGTCCGGCATGGGCCCGACAATATCCTCCAGCTCCCGCAGCACACGGGTTCTCTGACGTCCGTTCAGAAGGCCCCTCTCAACAGCGTCCTTGAGCTCGGCAAAGTCCTCTGCATGTCGTTCGTCTGCACCCTCTGCGTCCGTGTCGTCGAACCACTCGACCGTCGCTGTGTTGTAGCCGTCGCGCTCCCCTCGCGACAACACGCGAAACCTCCGCTCACCCATGGCATCGATAAAGAGCCGGCCATCGTCAAGATGCTCGACACTGGCTATCCGCAAAATTGTCCTGCGGCCATAAGAGCAGTCAGCCTCGGTGAGACCCAATCGTTGAGAAGCCCTCAGGAGTATGAATGCACATTCCGAACCGCATCGAACCATCTTGCATGCATTGTCGAATCATCAACCTTGACACTCAGAGAGCTGAAGGACCATGTACCGATATCGGGGCTCAAAGACATGAAGCTGACAGCGAGTGCCTGGGAAAGCCGTGCAACAAACGAAAATGGGAATGTTCCGACTCGCCTCTTCGCGCTCGCGTTCAAACTGAGCCTGCCGCTCGGCCATTTGCTCCTGCCAGTGTCAAATAAACGTACCCCCTCAAGTACTGGAAAGCACTTTGTGATCATCAAGTCCAGGCCTACTGCCGGGTTAAAGGATCTACGGGCGAGCTGTGGCGATAAATCAGCCCGACAAACAGGGCATGATGGGCGATGGTCGAGGGCACGCTGCAGACAAGGCAGGCAGTAGATGTGTCCGCAAGTTGTTGCCACAGGGCGAAAGAACAAATTTGAACACAAGAGGCACTCCAACGCCTCAGCATTTTCGCGGATGGACGTCTCGACTTGACGTTCGGCGTCGTCTAGAAGAGGAGGGCTGAAATTTGATGCCTCAGCAATTGATTGAGCAATGGCTTCCTCTGGAAGGATTGGGCCCGCTGATGCGATAGCTGCAGTGGCAGCAGCAACACCCATATCTCTGTCAGCTGCGCAAGCTGACGCTGCAAGAACCGTATGCAACGGCACCGACCTCGTGCGAGACGCGCTAAGAATCGACACGGAGTGAAATGTAAGACAGCGAAAAGACGCAGTCTGAGGCGCTTGAGCCAACCGAACCCGCGGATCATCGAAGGGCACGGTTAAGTCCATAGCAGCAGCGAAGCCTGACTCGATGGAAATCTCGAGTTCTTTTGCGACCCTTTTTGTGGAGAGAGACAAGTCCAGGAGGTTGCCAAAGGGAACGTTGACGCTTTCAAGTAAGAGGAGGAAGCGATGGTTGACCTTGATTGCAACGACTGCATGCCGCAGACAGGGCAAACTACAGAAGTTGCAGAGATGCACAGTTTGCAGACGGCATGGCCGCAGGAAAGAACAATCGGATGAAAAATAAGAAGGAGGCATTTGCCGCAGCGGAGGGGGGACGGATGCTGTCTGTCAGAGAGGTGAGCGAAAGCAAGGAACCTCCTCGAAGACTCTCTTCTTTAAGGGCTGCAAGAGTCTGAATATGCAACTGAGTAGAGATGCCACCAAGAACCCGTTTGAATTCTCAAAAATGGCAGCTTTAAGCCAGTTGACGCTGGCATCTTGCATCAAACCGATACCCTCCAAAGCGGACGCAAGCCTGGATGGATTATTCACTATCACTTTCTCCTATAAAACCTTGAGTAGCCTCGAGACCATTGTGGCCGAAGGGAAATGACCTTCTCCGCAGCAGATTGAGCGTTGGAAAACTGCGTCTGCGTTAGACGAAATAGCAAGGTGATGCACTTGTCCTACAGCGGAGTACGATGCCGACAAATTGCTCAACGTGATTGAATACAGTTCCTGGTCTTCGCCAAGCTCCTCTAAGATTTCTGAATATTTCTGAATTGCCTTTGCAAAGCTGCGCCCATGAGAGCTGCGCTGAGCATATTACTTTCTTGTCTTGAAGAGACGATCAGCTTCAACTTTTTTTACCTCCTGATTTTTAAGAAAATGGGACCCACTCGTCTCTGTCACCATCCCAAGGTTTGTGTTTTTGCCTGGAGCAAGACTTTACTCTAAAAAACAGATTGAACAGAAGAAATTCTTACCACCGCCACAGTGACGGAATGAAATTAGCAGCAGAAAAAATGTTATTTGTGTCTAAATTACTCTGTTCTCAACAACTGCCGATACATCGATCCAGCACCAATTTAAATTAACAAATGCGAAGGGAATTAGAGCAGGATGGCGAACAGAACGGACCCCTTGGCCGCGTCCGTCCATGGCACCAATCCCCAGTTCTTGATTGAGAAGATCCTGCGATCCAAGATATATGATTCGCGCTACTGGAAGGAATTCTGCTTCGCACTTACTGGTGAGGAGGTTGCAACACTTTTAACCATGCAGCTGAAACGATTGTAGACAAGGCTATGGAGCTTGATCACATTGGGGGAACTTACGGGGGAAACAAGAATCCTACTCCGTTCCTGTGTCTTGCAACGTTGCGATTATTGTGTGTACTTTGATGCGGTAGAAAAATGTTGCAAATTCAACCCGAAAAGGAAATTGTGATCGAGCTCATCAAGAATGAAGAATACAAGTGCGTCATTCGGCTTATGATGGTAAACTTGTAGATATGTGCGAGCCCTTGGAGCCTACTATATGCGATTGGTTGGAACTACCATGGATGTGTATCAGTACCTTGAGCCTCTTCTCAATGACTATCGCCGTATACGGAAGATTACTGGTTGCATAGTTTAGTGTAGTGCTGATCTGGAAGGGCAAGCAACAGCCGGGGTTGTTCAGAAGAATTCCCGTTTTCCAGAAAAGATGGCATGGGCAGGTTGTCGTGTATTTGCTCCGAGTTTAGATGTCAGGCTATGAAGTTCTGCATATGGATGAGTTTATTGATTCGCTGTTCCATGACCAAGATGTTCTCGATATCAAGCTACCTCATTTGCCTAAGCGATGGGTTCTGGAGGCCACTGGAGACTTGCCTTTGCGTACGTTTTGAAATGTATTTTTAAACCCCTAGGTGTATCAGCTCTCGACGAAGACCTTGACCTTGCTGAAGAGGATGAGGAGGAAGAGCTCCGGCGCAAACAGCGACTGCAAATCAAATCCGACGTGATTGTCCCGTATGAAATGGCTAACATCGTGAGCCCGATGCCGTTGCAAAGGTTAGTCGCGAAGATAGCTCAACCAAAGTTAAAGAAGAAAAGCAGAGGAGCAGGTCGCGATCTCGGCACCGGCGTCGCTCCAGGTCGCGATCAAGACGGCGGTCGCGCTCTCGCTCGCGATCTCGAGAAAGGAGGCGCTCTCGTGACCGGAAACATCGATCTCGTTCGCGATCAAGAGATCGCCGGCACAGGAGCCGGAGCAGAAGTCGAGAGAGGGAGAAGAAGAGCGCAAAGAAAACATCGAGTAGCTTTCCTTGTGGATATCTCACATGCGAAGAATTGTTCAAGGAGAAGAAGGAGGTGCCAACAGACGATCCAGCCCAAGATCCTAAGGCAATGCAACAAGAAATCGAAGATGCAAATGCCCTGCGAGCCAGATTGGGACTTAAGCCACTTAAAACGTAGTGATCAACACATTAATACACTACTCCTTCTTGTGTACACCCCTGCCACTTCCCTCTCCCCGTCCAGACCGACCACGACCGCGTCTCTCGGTCCTGCGTCTATCTGAAGGGATCTTTGGTCCTGCTTCGACGGCGCGCTTTCCTGATTCAACCGGCAGGGCAGCCAACGGTTCCGCCGCTTGAATCGCCATCCGTGATTCGTCGGCGTCGTCTGCTTTTGATTGCGTTGCCTCTTCCGACGTCCTCACTACTGGCATCTGATGAATCAGTCGTAGTGTAGCTGATACGACCTCCGCCTGTCCGAAGCGTTTCTGCTGCAACTCACGCAATGGGTTGCTCGTTTTCTCTTCCGCTGTCTTGCATACGAAGAGATACGCAATAGATATTTCATCTATGGAACCCTCAATGTGCATAATGACCTTGTCTGCCCCTTTCTCTGAATTTCTAAATGCTCGCACCCTCGTCCCCGTTTCCTTTGCGATAACATCCAAGAAATCTTCATCTGACTGACAAAATCCTCGATAAACATGTGGAGGGATATCAAAACTGAGATCTGCATTGATAATTTCAGTGATCTCATCGACGGCTTTGATAGCTTCAAAAACGTCTGGGGCTCTTCCTGAAATTCGCACTACACTGAACTTGGATGTGTCTTTGTCCATCAAGCTCTTGAATGGAGTGACAACAGAGGCCGCAAGCTTCGATTGCAGCGCACTGATTGTTCGTCCTTGTATTCCAATGAGCAACCCAACGCTTGCTTTCAGGACGTCTGCTTCTACCTCCTTGAGTTAGTTTCAAAGCCAGAAGAAAGGTCCATCCCAATGCTGTTGCACTCAATGCAGGACAAGATGATTGAATAGAACATTACCAAAATGTGCCCATTGGACAGTGGTCCGCCTCCGAAATTTCTTTCCATTAACAATTAATGATCAAGAAAATTGAGCGGAAATGTACAACAATGGATACGAGGGATACAATTCACTACGACGCGAATGCAGATAGCAGCTTCGAGTCAACTCTGGTTGGCGTGCTGGTTATGGAAGCTGCAGTTGCTCTAGACAGTCGCACTTCAGCAGTGTAGTTGAGAGGTCTCGCCAAGTGTTTGTGGAGGAGTGGCTGAGCCCCATCGATGTCTTTTGTTTCGTTCGTTAGCCGAAAATGACGCCTAGGAAATGGCAAGTGCACGGTTTGGTGACTGCTTGCATCGGCTCCAGATATATCCGACGTGCAGAGTGAGAAGCATTGTGTGCGAGCTCTTGTTTCCTTAGGCCGACTTCCGTCTACGTGCCCTGAGAGATGAGAACACGTCGTTATGTGTGCACCAATCATCCACCCTTGCTGAATAGTTTTCCACTCTTCATCAGAAAAGGAAGTTCCACTGAATCCGTCAGACTCATCCCGCACAACTCACGCAGGCGCAGATCTGGGAACATCATATCGATAACGAGGTGAAAGCGGGTTGGTGCTTCTGGCAGAGACAAACACGCCCATTCTGTTGATGTCTTGCACTGAAAGTGCATCAAACCCTCCGCGATGCCGTGGTCTATGGAATGAGAGTTCACATCGAAATTCATCACTTGTGCAACTTCGTAGGGGAGGCTCCAGGGAGATCTGAGATGAAGTTGGACGGCCGCACATCAACATTTCGAGGGGGCTTCGTCGCTGTTCCGAGTATGTCCGAAACGTCAATAGCGTCACGAACAAATTTAGGAGGATCCTTCAGTTTCAGAGGACGATTACTGCAGCAGGTTACAGGCTGTACCACAACATAGGACGGAAGGGCGTACTTCGGTTGCAAGGGGTCCACACTTCGCTTACTTTTATGCTGCTCTGACCCAGATGTGGCGCCGGGAATGTCACTTACAGTCATGTTAAGCACCGGCCTCGTCACATTGTTTCGGATTAGAGACCGAGGGCGACACCCATTAATCTCTTCTCGAGGAGGCGCTTGAATTTCTCGTATCACCCGGGGTTTACTTCCTTCAACTTGGTCGTACTTGGCACAAGGATTGTATCCCTCTCTAGTTGGAGTTCGGTGACGCGGGGGAAGAGGACGAAGATACGACGTTTCGTACGTCAACGGCTCGTCCATGATGACGTTGACGACTCAAATTTCTTTACGATATTGTTTAAGTCGATGGTTTTGCAACAAAGCCAATGACTGAAGCAGTTGACTTGATCGACTTGCTTGTGGAAGGTGATTGTTTGAAATCTAGAGTAGCGCCCTCATGTTCTGGATTCACTCGAAAGATAAGGGAGCTTGTCTCAACGACGGAGGGAGTCAAGTCTCTGCATCTTGCGTTGAAGCAGCTGACCCAAGATGTCTCTCCTGACGAAGTCCGCTATCATGGCGCTCTTATGGTTGTTATTTCGGTGTGTGTAGCCTATCGAAATCTAATCATGCAGATTGTCACCTCAGGGGCCATCCCTTTGGAAGATTTCGAGTCCTTGATTGATCCTCTCTGGCAATTATGCGTCTTGAAGGAAATTGAAAAGGATCATGACGTTTCCATGCATGCAGTGTTCTCCGCCACGCACTGACGTCCTAGTAACATGAGATTGATGTCTGTTCGGTGGAAACTCCGTGTGTCGACACTTAACCGAGCCTCCAACAGACCTCGCGCAGAAAGAGACCGTGACAAGGAGAAAGCAAAAAGCGTGCAAATTGCAGTCGACCTCTCTGCGCAGAGAGATGCCTTCGAATCCGTCTTGTCGCTTATCAAGGCACGCCATCACGAAGTTATCTCATTTCATAGAGCTGTGACATCGCGTCTGGCGATCCCCTCAGGGTTAGTGTTTTAAACTTAAAATTTGACATAGCAGATCGACGGGGAGCTGCTTGCGAAAGCGCTTTGTGATGCTGTTCGCTGGAGCATGTCTGCGCTTGACTTCGGACGATGCAAACGCGCATTGAATTTCTGTTTAATTAGAGTGATTCCTCTAACCACAACAAAGGGCCTCAGCTTCAATCCTTTGCCATGGATTCGTGAAGAGAATCCCTCCTCATTCCCTTACCCGATAGCGCCGACATATCCCAACTCTCAAAGCTCTTTGCCCGCGTCTATTCGGGCTGCAGTGCCGGAGATCTTGCGAACAGAATCCTCCAGAGCCCCGCTCAGAGTTAGACTTGTCCACGGAGATTCTCAGTCCAGCAGCACTTGGCGTCCGCACGCTTTTGCTCGACCACAAGGAGCTTGTGCGTGGGATGGCGCCGACGGAGCCTTCAGATTCTGCGGTTGCGTCTCAGCGCCGTGCAGAAGTTTATGTCTTGTTCAAGCTCCTGGAAGGAGCTGTGGAGGTGCCAGCAGAGGATATGCGGCACTCGTTGCAGAAGTCTTTGGCTTCGATGTCAGGAATGATGGCAAGCGACGCTGAGTCAAAGTCACTTTGATCAAATTGATTGCGTAGGTGCATGAAGATTGCAGCGACGAAGCTACTTCGGGCAACGCAAGGGGTCCCGCTTCATTTTTCGTTTTGACTCGCAGGACCCGAACGCGTTCCACATTGCCAAGGCGGCTCTTGATGCGATGGGTGTGGCAGTGATTGATGGGGTTTGTACTGATCCGCTCCGTCTCATGTCGGCAGATTTCGCTCGCAGTCGATGCAATCAATAATGGACAATTTGCGCACATAAATTTTAACATCTCCAAAGACGATAATTCATTTTCGATGCCATTTCTGGTTGCCCTGTGCGACTTAGCGTGTGCCACGTCAACCTCCGTCACTGCTTTAGGTCCTTTTGGTTCTGACCTCTACAGACTCGCGTCGCCGTTCTTCGGCCGCTTGTCGAAGTCTTTTCGAAACACGTGCCGGTTCAGGTCGGTTGGCCTTTCTAACAAAGAAAGGACGATGAGAAGGAGGTTTTGTCGACGCTAGGGCGTTTGACATGCTTCGAAATCATGCGCGATGTTGCCGACGTTTTGATTGCTGTGGCCATCGCCCTCGACTTGAAGGCGATGGGGTCAGTGTTTTTGGCCCATAGCTCAAAGTCGGTGAAAGTCATGTCCTCGTGCGCCGTCGGTCCTGCTGGAGCTAACAGTGAAGGGAGCTTGAGTCGCAGGGCCTTGCGGAGATATCCCACCTTCCAGAATCAGTCGTTGGAGAATGCGCGACTCTAACGCGTGAAGGGGCTGTGCGCAGCGGCGCTACACCTCCTCCGCCGTCTGAATGACCACGAGGACGTCATGTGCATCCTGACGCGTTCTCAAACTGAAGGATGCAACGACAGTAGTCCTTTTCAGCGACTTCGTCTACTTGCAGCAAGCCTCGGGCCATGCGCATGCGTTCCTCAAGGCCGTGCGGCTGGGATACTCGCCTTCCCTCGGCGACTTCGAGCGTTTGACAACGTCTTTTCTCAACGAACGATGTTTTTGATAGAGTCGTCCTGCAGCCTGATCTAGCAGACATTGGCGAAGCCGTCGTACTGTCGCAATTTTGTCCACCCGCGAAGCAATCGCAGCTGCGGGCCATTGCTCAGGCAGAGCCTTCCTGTGTCGTCCCACGGCTGCGCAGGTTTCTGTTTGAACACGCGCTCCTTGAGACTCTCATCCGTCTCCTCCCACGTCGACCCTCTTACGTCGCAGAGGCAGCGGCAACAGCAGGCGACGTGGCTCTTGCAGAAGAATATGTTTTTATTAGTTTGACAGTGAGATGACGGGCGCAGATCAAAATCATTGAGCGGCCGACTCTCAATGCCTTCAATCCTGCGGAAGTGAAGCTCCCTCAAATTGAAAATATCAAGTCGAAGCTGATCAAGCATCTTGCGATCGAGTTTGCGTCCGAAGTGCTGTTTCGATGATCTTTTTTGTACACTACAGATCTAATTAAATACAATCAGTCAAGCAACTCCGTCTATCGTGACGTTGAAAGACGGTTTCAGCATGGACGTGTATGGGTTGAGGGGGTCATAAGACCCAGGCCCGACAGGTAGCTTTTGAGCCATGGCGTTGAACCTCTCAGAAGTCGACAAGAAGCCCACGGCATTGCGATCCCAAGCATCTCGATTTGCGCTCGTTGCGCCAGGCCCGAACTCTTCTCGAGCGTATTGGCCAGGGCCTGGAGCCTCGAGCCCCTTCGTAGTGAGCTGAATTCTTCTTCGAGACGTTGAGCCGAATGCAGCCACCTTGCCCGTGAGCTTTTTGCTCTTCTCTGCGATGTCTGTCCGCGTGTCGTACATCGGGACAGGGGACGGGGATCGGTCTTGCTCACGAAACCGATGCGTTTGAGACGCAAATGAAGCTGATGGGGCCTTCCGCTGTGGTCGAGCCACTCGCTTTCGAGTAATGGGTGCATCATCGTTGACTGAAAGTGCCGCCAGCATTACATCGTTGTTGTTAACAACTTGCTCTCTGTAAGAAAATCGAGCAGATGATGACCCGAACGCACCGGAGCGACCTGTACGATGGCGCAAAACTTCAGCAACCATACTTTGTGTTATGTGGCCCTCGTACTGTCCAGGACCTGGCGCAACGAGGCTTTGTTCATCGATAAACCTCCTTGACGTCGATGAGAAAGGCACTCGCGCCATGTCACGGAAAGGCAACTTCTTCGCAGTCTCAAAAGCGCCCCGAGGATCATCGTACTGCCCAGGGCCAGGGTGTTCTATGCTGACGTCTGATGCTCGTCTGTTTCCAACGCTGCCAAATCCAGCTCGAGGGGACCTTGAGCGCAGCTTTCCGTGCTTCACCAGCTTGTCAGAGCTCCCCACCACGTCGTAATACCCAGGCCCAGGAACAGGGGGAGGAGCTGCGGTCCGTCGACGAGAGGCTTGAGATGTGAAGCGGCTGACTTTGGACGCAAACGGGACGGACGGTTTCGAATCCAAGGAAGTCAATTCTTCGAGATATTGACCAGGACCAGGAGCATCGAGCGAAGGAGGCAAGAAAACTTTTCGAGTGGATTTTGACGCCCCAAAGGCAGTCCCTTTTGACCCATTTTGCAGGTCCCAACTAGGCTGGTATTCTCCAGGTCCTACATGTTTAAGAATGACGATGATGTAAGTTATACCGGGGATATCTTTCTTGTCTCCAGTGTGGCCTCTACGTGGAGGAAGCTGTCGGACAAGCTCACCAGCGTCTGTTTCTTCGTAGCCGTACGCTTGTGACAAGACCGGGATGGAAGGGGCGGTTGGAGCACGAAACCATGTTACTGCAGATTTCCTCTCAGTTAAACTTGGTTGCCCTTTTCTAACGTTAAAAGCAGACGGAATTTGATATTCCCCTGGACCCG
This sequence comes from Verrucomicrobiaceae bacterium, assembly GCA_027487435.1. Lineage (GTDB taxonomy): Bacteria > Verrucomicrobiota > Verrucomicrobiia > Verrucomicrobiales > Akkermansiaceae > UBA956. Next base: position 69,405 of record JAIYDP010000498.1, read on the forward strand.
GTGCTAGAGAAGATGAAGAAAGGGCCAATTCGCGCCCTGTGCGAGACTTGAACGCAGCGGAAATGTTCGAGCGACTCGTGAGCGCTGCCTCGATATCGTAGGAGCCAGGCCCTGGTATGTACTGAGATTCTCGAG
>JAIYDP010000377.1 GCA_027487435.1 Verrucomicrobiaceae bacterium
CCCCCCATCCCCCCCGGGGCCAACCGGTTGGGGCCCGATTTGATCCCCGATGAGGGACGGGTTTCCCGGGCGCGGGAAGGGGGGGGGGGGGGGGGGTCAGGACCTAAAGACTAAATGGGGTACATGTTAGCAAAGGGGCCTGCATGAATCAGCACTGGCTGCCCTTCGACAGTTTGAATCCTAAGGGGGGGGTCACGGCGCGGGGGGGGGGGTGCAGGGGACTCAACGACAAAAGAGGGGGACGAAACAAAGTAGAGGGGGGGGGTACAAAGTCGGCATGATGGCGTCCTTCATAAGGACGGTGAGGGCACCCCCCACTCCCTATGCGCATCAGAAGGGGGGGGGGGGGGGCTGCACGAGGTCATCGGCTGTGACGGGCTCGCCCGCTTTCGAATAACCCACGACCATACTTAAGAAGTAAATAAAATGGAAAGTTGGGTATTCGTGTTGGTCCATAAAGGAAAAATTGAAGGGAAATTTGGGGAGGGGCAGACCGGCCGAGGCGGTCGCGCATGTCGAAGAGATCCGTCGAGAGGGCGAGGACAGCCATGATTTCTATTTTTAGAGATTAACAGCGAAGCGAAGCGAAGGGACCTGACGCGACGGTGATGTCAAATCCCGTGGCGCGGGTCATGCCTTTTTCTTGGGGGCCTAAAGAAAACATTTAGAAAGGACGCTTTTTAGATTATTTTATGTTAAAATATTTGTTGATGATATTTGAAATTTAATTATTACAATCTAACATGATTTTTTATATTGCCGAGGACTTCAAACAATTAAAAATGAATAACAGAAAAAAACATATGTCAGGTGAAATTGGTTAATTGAATAACTAAATAAAAAGAAAATGTACATAAATCATAAATTAATATCAGTGCATCCACCTCCCGTATATAAACAAATCGCATTTTTAAAACAAATAAATCAGCAAAATAAAATTAGCAAGGACTCAAAACTATTCTTTGGCCACAGAACACATCAACCCCCCCCCCCCCCCCCCAACCCTGGCCGATGGTGATGGCGCGGAGGAAGCGGTCGTTTGTGTCCACAACTCGGTTCCACGTGATGGTCGAAGGGTCAAGGTCAACCCGCGCGAACTTGCCCACCTCTTCCGGCGTTAACTCATCCGGATGGCTAACAGATCAGTTTAAGTCTTCAACGACAGGGGGGGGGGGTACGTCTTGTTGATGCCGAGTTTGTGGAGCCGCTTGAACATGACCTTTGAGAACGACCGCTGCCCCTTTGACGTCGGGCAGAGCCTTCGTCGTCACCGGGGGGTGGGGGGGCAGCGGGTATGTACAAATGACTGGGGGGGGGGGGGTGACCTCTTGAAGAGAGCTTCATTCGACTGCGTCGCCTCGTGAAACATCCTCGCGTCAATCGCCGCCGCAAGCTGCAAAGTGAGTCGGCGGAAGGGGGGGGGGTATGTTTCCAACGGGTCAATTCACCCCCCCCCCCCTGACCAAGTTGTTGGCGGCGGTGATCGCGTGGATGTCGCCCGTGAGGTGGAGGTTGAAGTCCTCCATGGGCACAACCTGAGAGTACCCCCCCCCTCAGCCGTCAAATCCACCCCCCCCCCCCCTCCTTACCAGCAGCGCCCCCCTTAATCCCAAACGTCGGGCCTTGGCTCGGCTGGCGAAGGCATCCAAAGACCTAAGGGGGGGGGGGTGGGCTTGACCGCAGCGGCGGTAGGGGGGGTACCTTTTTGCCCATGTGCGCACCGAGCGCTTGGACGAGACCGACGGAGGTGGTGGACTTGCCCTCACCGAGGGGGGTGGGGGTGATTCCGGTTACTACGACGTATTTGCCGTTGGGTTGGTCGCGAAGGCGGTCCCTGACGTCGAGGCGGACTTTAGCTTTGTAGCGGCCGTAGGGCTCGAGCTCGGTGTCGAGGATGCCGGCCTCTGCGGCGATCTGGGCGATAGGGCGGAGTGTTGCGGCTTGGGCGATGTCGATGTCCGAAGGGACAGGAGTGGTCAAGGACAGCGTCGGGTTGTGGATGACTCGGTCAGCCATTGCTACAGGGCATGAGGGGGGGTGATTCAGTTGTGTTCGAGAAGGGGAACAAGAGCAGAGGGGCGGGGGGGGGGGGGGAGGGTCGAAGGGGAGAAGCAGGCGCACATAAGAGGGCTCGAGCGAAGCGATTCACCGTCAAGCCGTAAAAATACAGAAGTCCATAAACTAAAGTAAGGACCCTCGGTGTGGAGGGCTTGCAGCAGAATGTGCTTCCAAACGTGGCCGAGGGAGGGACGAAGCTAAAAAAGGGAGTGGGGAGGTGAAACGTGCGTTAGGCCTGCAGAGTATGCATCTTTTACTGCATTGCGATCTATGGACACAAGATGACGGAGCTGGATTACATAGGGGCTGCTAAAATGCGCTGAACTCGTTGAGGGAGTTGTGGAGCGCCGCGGTGTTCGCGTTGATCGTGTTGGTCAACGCCATGTTGTCCGCGTTGAGCGCCCTGTGAAAAGCAGCTTCGGACGCGCTCAGGTTGTTCTCTAATGCCCCATTCGCCGCGTTGAACTCGCTCGTTGCGTTCGAGAACTGGACCGTCAGGACATGGCAGGACGAAGATGCACCGCATTCATGGCGAACGAGAATCCTAACAAACGTTGCATAATGGAGCTTTTAATCGAGTACCACTTCGAAACCCTGCGGGGCCTCTCCCTCCTTCCCGATCCTGAGGGCTGCTCGTCCCGCCGTCTTCGGTGGGCGTTTCCTGTCGTCTGCAGCCCTTTGGCGCGGCGGCTGTGGTGGTCGTGCTGCCGCGCAGTGTTGTCTCGTGACGTGGCGCACGGCTAGTGCAAGGCTCGTCGTGTGTGTGTTTCCTCCTGCGTCCAACCGCAGCGCTCTGTAACAGCGATTGTGCATATGCGAGCAAAGGAGCCATCCGCGTCAGCCCGCTGCTGCCGGATGCTTACTCTACTTGGCTTTGGGCGCCTTTTCAAATAGAATTCGTCTCTGCCCCCTATCTAGCCCACCTTTCGAATTCTGTCCTTCCCTCCGCAGCCAGAACGTGACATTCTGCGTCGGTCACATGAGGTCAACATGCGCTAGGATTTTTGCGCGAATTTTGTCCCGCATGGGTCAGCAGAGGAGGGCGACCACAAGCGAGGCCGCGTTGTGGAGTGAAAGGCGTTCAGGCGTTCTTGAGTTCAGCACTGAGCGAAGCATGCAGCGATATTGGAAACAGATAAGATGAAAGGCCCCTGATCCTGCAGGAAAGAAGCAACATGAACTGTTTCATAACGGATTTACTGTCTACAGACCGCAGACATGAAACGAAATGAATTTAGAAGGAGCCGAACGAGTTCACGGCGTTGTTGGCCGCGTTGAGGGCGTTCTGGGCAGCCGCGTTGGCAGCGTTGAGCGCGTTCTGAGCCTGCGACAAGTCACGGCAAAGCAGAAAAGAATTCATACAGCGTTCGTGGCGTTGTTAATGATGGCTGAAGCGTCCATTTGGGATATGGAGTTAACTTAACAGAACCAACGGTCCTATTTAACCAGCCTGGATCCTTCCAAAAAAGGAAAGATTAGTCCAGAATAAGACAAATTTGTGGTGGAGACCCGTCGCATGGGTTGGAAGGAATTTTCCTCAATGGGGAGTACCCCACGGGAAAGGCGCGCGAAAGAGGAGAATGGACGCCGGGAAACGGTAGCTGACGTTGTGTGCAAAATCCTTTAGAGGCATTCCAAGACTCGTGGCAGTCGAAAGTACTGCGGAACTCCTGGGGATGAAGCGGAAAAATGAGTCGTTTTTTTGTGAAGTGAAGGTGAACAACGAGGGATGTGAAGAGGCTCAAGAGGCAAGCAGAGAGGTGAAGGTGCCGCGCACTATGAAAGTGCTGGTAGATAAGGAGTTCATAGGCTCTCGCAGCCGGTTTTCATTAGAGCAATTGTACCGCTTCCAGTTCGACCAGATTTTGTTTCTTGAAAGACCTGACGACATCATCGGCAAGATGTCCGACGACCGCTTCGAGCAAGTATTCAAGTTCCCACGCCAAGTCCTCCCGCACCTCCGCAGGAAGCTCCACATCCCCGACGTCATTTTCATGCCCAAGTTCTCCATCGCCGGCGAAAATGCGTTCCTCCTCGTCCTCTACATGCTCAGCAACCCCCAGCAGTTCTCCCCAGAGCTCCAAGAGTTCCTCGACCTCCGCCAGCAGCAGCTCTGGCCCCTCTTCTGGTTCCCCTCCCCCCCCCCCCCCCCCCCCCCCCCCCCCCCCCCCCCCCCCCACCCCCCCACCCCCCACCCCCCCCCCCCCCCGCCCCCCCCCCCCCCCCCCCCCCCC
>JAIYDP010000392.1 GCA_027487435.1 Verrucomicrobiaceae bacterium
CCCCCCCAGCGCCGTGTGTGTACGTTAAAGTTAAAATGCATCATCTCCATCGCGCAAACTATTTAAACAAACGACGCTACACGTCCTCCACGTTGGCGCTCACCGCCCCCTCAAATTCCGCCTCCCCCCCCTCCTTCGCCACCGCCGCGCTGAGCGTCGCCTCTGCCGCCTTCACCCGCGCGATCTCCCCCTCAATCTCCTTAAGGCTCGCCCTGTGCTTCCGCAGCATGTCCGCTGCGCCGTCCGCGTCCTTCGAGCGCGACACCCCCCCTGCCTCCTCCCGCAGCGCCGACGCGCGCGAATCGAGGCTCTTCGCTTCCGCCAGCATCGCCGCGGGGTCGTGCGCCGCCTCCGCGTCCGCCACCGCCGCAGCGGCGTCGTGGGGGTGGGGCATGTCGCGCAGCTGCTCGGCGATCGCCTCGCTGATCAATTTCATCCCCCCCGCCCGCGCCTGAAGCTTCGCCTCAGCCGACTCTAACAGCGCCAACTAACGACTCGTTAGCAACAACCCCCCCTCCCCTACCGTCTTCTTCTCCTCCTCAACGGCGCTCTCGTCCTCCGTCGCCGCCTCAATCTCCCGCACGCTCGCCGCAGTTTCGACCCCCCCCTTCGCCTTCAGCCCCGCAACCTCCTGCAGCGCCGCCTCGCGCACCCCCTCCTTCGCCCCCTTTGCCTTCGCTTCCATCGCGTCCTCCTTCTCCAGCGCCTGCCCCGCCTTCTGCAGCCCGGCCACCCCCTCCGCGCGCGACGCCTTCGCCTTCGCCTCCAGCGCCGTAATTTTTTTTTTCTCCGCCGCCACCGCCTCTGCCCCCAGCTCCGCCTTCTCCTGCAGGCCCTTGTATTTCTTCAGAAGGTGCTTCTCACTGGGGGGGGGGGTCAGAATGGAACCATAAGGGAAGCGCAAAGTAATAGGGAGAGGGGGGGGGGTTACCTCTCCAACGTCCGTAGGTTCTCCGCGTTGGTGCTCGGCGCCTCCGCAAGGGCGTCTGCGCGCACTTTCGCCCCCCCCCCCGGGTTCGCCGCAAGCTTCGTCGCGGCTGCCCGAAGGGACGCCGCCCTCCGCTCCATCGAAGCCGCTTTCGAAAGCAGCTCGTCGCGCTTTGACGACTCGGCGCTTTCCTTCGCTTCGACGGAGTCGAGCTGCCGGCGGTCCAACGCCTCCGCCTCCCTCAGCTCCGTCGAAATGCCCTCCAGCTCAGCCGCTTTCTGCGCAAGCTCCTTCTGCTTCAGCGCCAGCGCCGCATGCTTCTTCGACGCCGCAGCCGCTCGCGCCGACAGCGCGGACGCCATTTCCATCCCAACGACGGAGTCAGCCGCCGAAGCGACGGACGACTTCGACGCGGCCTTGACGTCGCCAAGGGCAGCCGCCATGCGGGTCTCCATCTCGTCGAGGGCGGAGGAGACTTGGCCGGCGTCGAAGGTCTTGGCGGCAGCAGCGGCTTCTTCCCTCGCCTCCACCTCCGCGGGCGTCTCAACTTTTTTGGCGGCCTTCACTTCGGCAAGCATGGGCTTCTTCGATACTTTTGAAGTGGCAAGCTTTTCATCCGTGGGGTGCTCGTCAGATTCTATTTGCTTGTGGGCGAAATCCTCCAATGACCTCAGAAACGGCGGGACGCTCTGGAGAAAGTATCAGCAAGTGATTGAGTGCAAGGCGAACCTCTTCCTCCACGGGCAAGTCGACGCGAGGCCGAGTGATCGCGACACTTGCAACCAGAACAAGAGCTGCTGCCACAATAGAAACGAGAATAACCTTTTGAGGACGCACTCGACTGATGGCTTCAACCATATCTGAAAATAGACCAGATTTAAAGACCAATGTTGGTTTATTTAGAGTAATCAAATGCCCTGGAAAGCAACGTCTCACTAATTTGCGATGATAAAAAATTGTAATCAACTTCACATTCAGTGGTCGGAGTTTTCAGTCTAAATATTTAAAAGATATCTCAATTTTCCAGCTGTTAAAAGGCAGGTTTGTGAATTTGGCTGATGGCCTCAGACCAAGTTGTTGTCGTCGATTCAGATGAAGAATCCCATCGGATCAATGCTTCCAATTCAAAGAGTCGCTCGAGAGTACTCGGGAAGCGACGGTTACGAGCCGACGCCGTCGTTGTCTCGGAATCAGACGACGACGTTCAATTCGTCGGCTCGCGGCCGCCCCATCGCCCCTCCCCGTTCCACATCCGCCATTTCCGCGACGGAATCCGGTTGTTTTTTAGCCCCGTTCATGGGCACACCGAAAATTCTGGCCTGTCGGACCCCGAAATTCGGGCTATACCCCAGATCCCGATCCTTCAAAGCGACGTTGACCGGCAAGAAAGTTGTTGCATTTGCTTGGACGCCTTTTCGAAAGGCGAAGTCGTGATGTTCCTCAGTTGCAACCATAGGTTCCACAACCAATGTCTGCGGCCGTGGCTCCAGTCGAAACCCATTTGCCCGTTGTGCAAGGCAAAGGTGTCGAAACCCCGCCGATGACGTTTCGAAAGGCCGATGACGCACAATCGAACGTTTTTGTGGAGTTGTGAATGTACACAGTGTAGCCTATTCGAACAAGGAAAAATCACCCCCAGCGCTCACTTGCCGAGCCCCTTATGGCGCAAGCTCGCAAACAGAAACTGCACCGCTTTTGTTATCTCCAAAAATGGCATCTCGAGTGCCGCTCGTCGCACGAAGAGATAATAATTCAAGCCGGGGACGGCGTCCTTCTGCGCCTGTCGGAAGGCTTCTTTGACTTTCCGACGGCAGAGGTTTCGCTCCACGGCGAGGTTTCCGATTTCTTTCCTTGGGGGGGAGGTTAGCTATTTTGCAGCGAGGGGGACGGACTTCGAGGTGATGACGGAGAGCTTGATATTTGAGTGATAGGAGCGATTCGCGTGGTTGGGCTTTGTGTGGATGAACTTCATGCAGGTGGCGCTGAATGGCTCGGTGTCGACTTTAAACCCACGGCCAGAGATGGTCATGAAGACTCTGTCAGACCGAATGGGTGGAATCTGAGGTGTCAGGCTACGGAAGTGGTATTGCACCCTTCCTAGCTTAGATTCCGTTGTCGGCGATGGTGGAGCGGCGGTAAGCACAGAAGCCTGTTCATTGAACCCGCTCTTCGGAGGGAAGACATCAGGAGGGACGACAGCAGAAGGACCCGCTCGTGGAGGCGGAGGAGAAGCTTGAGCCTTGTTTTGGGTTCGAGGAGGCGGGTGGACGAAGAATGGCTTGCCGTCGCTGAACAGAATTCTCATGGAGGCATCCTAACGAATAGAAAGTAGAGCATTTTAAATTACTTGGGGCAATACATACAGGCACATATCAAACCGAGATATCCATTTCTTCAGCAGGTGCTCTCGCATGAAACGCAACAACTTCCTCGTCCATGAGCACTGCGACACGCTGAGCAAGGCACCACATCCGCTCCTCACCTTTGATTCGATCCACGGTGATGTCGTCCCCTTCAAAGTGCAAGAACTCGTCCGTATCCAGCTGCAAATTCGCTACAGGCTGCTTGATGAGCAATGGAGTCTCACGCGAACACCTCATCAGCAGGATCATGGAGGTCGCGGAAATAGGGATGCGCCAGGGCAGCCTCCGAGCTGAGGCGCTTTTTTCTTTTTAAATTAAAAAGCAGGGACAGGCGCGAACGGGTTGAAAACAAGCAGCTTGCTGAGCAAGTCCACGACTGCGGCGTCAGTCAGGATCCAATTAGTTCAACCCTCCGGCTTGAAGCTTGCGAAGCGATGGAGGACACTCATCACGTAAAAAAAGATGGGGGGGGGGGATGTTCACGAGGCCTGGGGCTGTGGAGCAATTCGAAGAGCGAATGCAGTTGCCTGAGCGCATCAGATTGGACCACTAGCAGTGCGTCACATTGGGATTTCCGGATGATTCGGCGCTGTGTGGAGTGAGGATGCTCGGGGGGGTGGGGAGGGGGGGGGAGGGAGGGGGCTAAGGGCGGATGCGGGGGAGGGGGAGGACGAGAAACCCACAGATCTTCGGAAGACACTGGACCAAGCGACTTAATGATCATTTCCAGTTGGGTTTGATCTGCGTCGGTGAGAAAATGAAGGCAGAGGCAGAGTCAAAGTAACTGCAACGGACGAATTGACAACACAACACCCAGGGAAGTGGTACCGACATAGGATAAGTCAAACCAATGTACTCACAGTCCTGTGCAGGAAAGATGGGCTTCCGAAGCAATAGCTCGGCGAAGATGCAGCCTGCTGACCATGTGTCCACTGTCAGATCAATTTCCCGCCAAAAAAGGCAAGATAGGACCTGCGGGCGTGTAGTCCTTTTTGCACATCAGCAGCTCTGGCGAGCTGAATGTTAGTGGGTGCTGATGAGGTTTGGGTACCGATACCACCGTGTGACCACGTAGTGAGTCATTTCGCTGGAATTCGGAATGGATCGTGCGAGGCCGAAATCGCATATCTTACGGGTAACGGTACTGACCGAAAGGAAAGTATTGAGAGGGGGGTGCACCTTCACTTTGCAGTCCCGATTAACGAGGATGTTGTTCGGTTTCTATTCAAAATGAGCGGGTTGGTGGGACATAAGAAAGAATATGATGCACGCACAAGGTCGCGATGAAGGACGTTGGCGGAGTGGAGGTACTTCAGCCCCTTGAAGATTTGATACATGAAAAACTGAATATGCCGTTCCGTCAGGGTTTGAGAGAACTTGATAATCTGTAGAAGGTCTGCTGGAAAGAACTCTGTGACGAGATAGACCGAGATTTCTTCCTTGGCTTCAACCCCTTTGAAGATATCGCGAATGGAGAGCAACTTTGCGCGTCAATGCAGGAGACCATTCGAGTACGTTCTCATGGCGCAAACTGGTGAGCAGCTTCACTTCTCTTAACGCTCGCTTCGCTGCCGTGAGGTCGTGGGTGATTCGAACTTTCTTAATGGCAACATCGATGTTGCTTCGCTTGTCCTTGAATTGGAACACAACTCCGTACGCCCCATGACCCTGGAACTATGAGACATTTGAATGAAACGAACAACGAGATTCTTGACAACTTCATAGTGGACCGGAACTTCGAATGTGTACCCCCCGAAGTCAATCCGGTTCATACTTGCAAGCAGCAACAAAAATAGAAGCAAGTTGACTTGACCTTGACTTGACCTTGACCGGACCATTGACCGTGATTAATTGGTGCCATATTTGACTCTTTGCTTCTCGCAAAGCGCAGGGGCAGAAAAGAGGCGCATAGGTCCTCCCATAAAAGCAGAAGGGTCCACAATTGAAAGATCGAGGAGAGGTCCCCTTTTCTTTTACAGTCGGCGAAAAGGAAGCATTATCAAACTCATTCCTTATCAGGAATCCAATCATAAGAAGAGTTTGTTCCTTTTGCGTGTTCAAAAGCCTCTTTGAGTGCCTGCTGGCTGTTTTGGAGCAGCTTCTTGTTCGTGTTCATTTTCAAGGTGTTCGATTTTCGGGTCATGACGTCGCGACGAAGATTGCAAATTGATTCGCTTTCGCTGGCGCGACGAGGGGCATCTCCGAGTATTTAGTTGGATTAACTTCTGTCTTACACCCTCTAGCAGCTCTAAGCTCCGCCCTGAGCTACTTAGAGGACGTAGACGACGACATTCCAGTCACTGCGGTTTCAGATGCCCCGACCGAAGAAAGCCACTCCCCTCAGCAGCCTTCGCTGGCGCAATGTCAGAGCCAGCAAGTTCGGGAGGTAGCCCAGAAAGTCAACGCCTTGATCGATGAGTCTGGGGCGGCATGGAAAGAAGCTACGGACGCGTCGTCGGGCAAGGCGTACTTTTGGAACGTTGAGACGGGGACCGTCACGTGGGAGAATCCAACCCCCCCCTCTGCCGCCTCCCTTGCCGGCGTGGTGGCGCCGGAATTAGAAGCAACGCTCCTCCAGCTGCACGCGACGATGCAAGACCTCGACGAGCTGATCAAAAACCCCAAAGTCCCGACCCGCACGAGGTGGGTGCTGCTGCGGCTGCGCGGGCGGGTGGAAGCGCGGGTCATGGACGCGCGAACGGGTGCTGACGTGACGCAAGTTTCGAGACGAGATATTTCGGACGCAAATGACGCCATTTGCGACGCAAAATGTACCCCTCGGCCCCCCGCGCTGATGATAACAGATTTGTTAAGTTTAGTCGACGAGGAGGTCGAAAGGGCTCGCCGGGAGGCCAGCCTCGCTTCAAAGCGCGCTCGAACCCCAACGCCCCCCCCCGAGCCTCAGCAGCTCCAAGTTTCTTCCCCTCCACAAGTTTCTGCCCCTTCGCGTCCAGACTTGGCGGCGATGCTGCCTCCCGCAAAGGGCGCCGCTCTCCGTGACTCTGTCATCTTTTATTTTTGCCCCGAGTCAAATGCGACGGTTCAAAACTTGCGGTCGGCTTTCCCCATCGGCCTGCGCGAGATTCGCGCAATTGGGGCTGGGTTTGGTGAGGGGGGGGGGTCATAAAAAGTAGCTGACGTCTCCAGTCGGCGTTGAATTCGCGGCTGCAGACCCCCTCGCTGGGGACCCGTCAGAAGTGCACCGCCGCTCAAATTTCCTAACCATTAGCTCGTTTGGAGGCTCCTCCTGCCCGGTATGTACGCTCGCAGAGCCGCAGACGGCGACAACGTCAAAAGTACCCCCCCCCCCTCCCCGTGTCTCTGACTGACGAGGCTACCCCATCACCCATACCGAAACCATACCCCTCCCCTCATTCTTTTCCGAGCCGACCCGCGCGCCGCCAGTGCAGGAACCTCCCCCACAACCGCCGCCGCCGCCGCCGCAGACGCGGGAGGGAGGGGGCGTGAAGAAGGAGAAGGCGTTGACGACGATAAGCGGCTCGCGAAAGATGGTTTGTACTTTTGACTTTTGTTATTGAAAGGGTGAGGGCGCGGTGTTCGACAAGTGGAACGTTGCTAAGGACAAAATTGTAAAAGCGGAGCTGAAGGCAGCGCGGTAAGGGGGGGGGAGGGGGAGG